>NZ_JBGLYH010000069.1:0-18125 GCF_041414475.1 Pseudodesulfovibrio karagichevae | reverse complement strand
ACGGGCACCACCAATACGAGTTCGCCTACCGCGACGGCGAGCGCACGCCTTTTGCCATGCGCCGCGACGACGGGGTGGTCGCCGGGCTGTTCTACGATCAGGTCGGCTCCCTGCGCGTGGTTGCCGATCTGGACGACAACGTGATAAAGGAGGTCCTGTACGACCCGTTCGGGGGGATCATCGAGGACACCAACCCGGACCTGCGTCTGCCCCTCGGCTTCGCGGGCGGCCTGCACGACCGGGACCTGGGTTTCGTTCGCTTCGGCTGGCGGGACTACGACGTCAGAACCGGTAGATGGACCGCCCCGGACCCCATCGGGAATAAGGGCGGCGACCCGGATTGGTATGGGTATTGTCTAGATGACCCAGTGAATGGGGTTGATCCGGCGGGATTGTTCTCCCCATTCTCGCAAGAACAAAAGGATGGGCTTAAACAAGTGATGAAGGACAAACTCGATGACTTTGGGGCATTTACCAACTACCCGCTCGACCTTTTCGGATGCTTCCCCGCGTGCCATGATATGAAAGAGAAGAAAAAGGAATTATCGGAACCACCTCGGAAAAGTGGGGGAGCCGACAGAGAAATTCGTACTAAAAAGCCGGAAGATATCACACATGTTGGGACATGGTGGGAGAATGTAACAAAAGGCTTGTTTTAATCATCTACAATGCCGGGGCTGCTCGCGCGGCCCCGGTAGTTGGAGGCAAGGGTGCCGTTATCAAAAGCATTTCTGATCGCCATTTTTCTGCTGATTTTACTAAAACAATTTTTCAGCCTGTCCCAAAGCGGCCCGACAATCTCTTCGTCGGTGGAAGCTGTTGCTACCACGGCAGTAATACTGCTTTTTTTTAGCGGATTTCGGGGCAAGGCATATATGATGAAAATTTGTGCATTCATAGGTATCGCAATAGGGTTATTGTACATACTATCTAATATGTGCCTATATCTTGAGGGCCAAAAAATCATCTACGTATCTTCTGTCGTCGGTCTCATACAAGTGATGATGGGTACGACTATAATTTTTAGACATCCATATGCTGCACAACACGATGTTGAAATATCTTATTTTATGTCGCTCATCCCAATAGGATATATTGCATTGCTAACGATACACAATCCATATCCTATTGAGGCAAACATCAGTTTATTTATAATTCAACTTATTGTTGTTGCACTAACTCTCTCTACTACTCAAAATACTAGCAAACGACACAAAAACATTTTAACTGGATCAATGATTATTATATCTTTAATATTCTTCGCATACTTCATAATTGGATTTATAAACAAATCAAATATGTATTCTATTGAGTATTTAGCCTATTGTCTTCTCGTGGTTTCGATTACATTGAAAGTTGCCCCCTACCACGTTGCGGATTCCAAATAGCAGCATAACCATATATCAATCTGGGCCTTCCACGCAGCAACGTATTGTTATGCCCGACGGTTTTGTTTAACCGCCTTCTTGGCTCATACGAAGGGCTGCGGCCTTCACGACCGCGATTTAGGCTTCGTCCGCTTCGGCTGGCGCGACAAATCCGCAGGACAGCGGATTTGGACCGCGCCCCTCAGGGCGCAACCCCGAAGGGGTGAGGGCCATGGATGGCCCGAATCACTATGACGTCAGGACCGGCCGCTGGACCGCGCCGGACCCGATTGGGGAGAAGGGTGGGGACCCGGACTGGTACGGGTACTGTCTGGATGACCCGGTTAATAGTAACGACCCATTGGGATTGTGGGCACAATCGATTGGTCCCATGTTGAGAGCGGCACCCACACTCAATAAGATTGGTAGAGAGATGACGGATGTGTTTCTCCCCCCAAGCGGAGGGGTGAAGGATGTTCTCATGGAAGCTGGAACGCGCATCTGGGAAAATGGTATTGGGAAATACGATGAGCGGATTGAAGAAATACAGGAAGGGCGGTTCGGCAAACACGGTGAGAAAATAGACGAGTACTACAATCAAACATGGAAGAAATGACATGACGGGGCTGGCGGCGAATCCTGTCGTCAGCCCCTTTTGAGGTGCGAATGTTACAGTTTATTGCTACTCGGTTGTTGGACAACAGCCGCGTGCTGTTTTTTGCGGGAATGATATGTTTTTTAATGGTGGTCATTTTGGAGGCAAACCCTTTCGCGCTTGTCGTGTTCGCGTTTGTGGCTTCACCGCTTTTGATTGCCATAAGCAACGGGAAATCCACTACTCTCCGTGAGTATTTTGGATTGATGGTTTCTTGGCGAAACATGCGATACTCGCTCTTGTTGTTGGTTGTTTTTCTGATCGTAGCCATCGTGTTGGGAGCCGCTGTTCATATGGGCCAACCAGTGGTTTTCGTTCGCGTCTTGGCCATCGTGGCTTTTTCAGGGATATATGCCGTCTTTTCTCCGCTCCTGATAAGGGTGGCCACGGGGAAATCTCGAAGATTGAAGGGAGCCTGGAAAATCGGTTTCATTGTCTCGACCATTTCCTTGTATGTTCTGTTCAATTATTTGCTAACCATATGGCATTCAACCTCTCCTCTCATGATGGCCCTCACTACCCTCATTGGTTCTTTCGCGCTGCTGTTCACCTTTTGTGCGGTGACGGCTGCGGCAATAGCGCCTGATTCGCCCTGATAAAAAGGCAGGATTGTGACGGACCCGCTTAGCCTGAACATGCCTCCCGAAACGGTCGAAGGGCAAACCGCAACAATCGCAATAGAGGGGGGGGGAAACAAATATATGACTCAATCTCAAAAAGAGAAAAGCGTTCGGGCAAACAAAAGTCTCAGCCTGCTGCCTCTGGCTGGTGGGGTCGCTAGCCTGCTGGTTGCCTCGACTATGGTATTCGATCTCGGATACTGTACCCGTTTCGGATATTGTTGGGAGTGGGGGCGGTATCATCTCGCGATGGGTGCCATTGTCGGTGGTATCGGAGTGTTTATGATTGTTGGCGCATTTCGTGGGAGAAAGAGGAGCGAACCGATTACAGTCTGCCCCCATTGCGAAACCGCGCTGCCTCTTGCCGAAGCAAGGGACGGAATATGCCCTCGATGCGGTACTCCCATGGAACCCCTGGAAGGCTTATACGAGCGCCATCCCGAGTTGAAGAAACAAGCATGAAAGTACAGGCCCCGTTTCATACGGGGCCTGTTGTTTAGTGGCATCTCGTTGGGAACTGGGGCTACAGGGATAACGACCCGACATCGGCAGACACCATTCTTTCATCACCGACCAACCGGACTCGCCCGCCGCCCGGCTCCGTTTCCGGTTCGCCTCCGGCCTGGGCCAACTCTCAAGAGGCGGCTTGCACCTCGACGCAGTGAAGTAAGCACCCCACACCTACCGGCATCCCCAACCGCGTCCTCCAACCCCTGCCGAAGGCACACAAAAAGTTTGGGAAAGGATGGGAATGGGGGTCTGGGGGAAGGGGAAGGAAAAGCCCTTTTCAAAGGGTTTTCCCTCTCCCCTTCCCCCGGACCCCCATCCCCTCCCCTTTCCTAAACTTTTTGTGCCGCTGCGCGGATAGTGCGGGCGCAAGGGATTGTCTGCGCTTTCAAAGTATGAGAACGCCGCAAAACCCATTTCTCAAGTTCCCCCAAAACGACGGGGCGGCGTTGGCAACCGTCCCGAAGGGTTCGCGCCGGGCGGCCCTCCGAGGCCCACGGACGTCCGGCGCGAACCCTTCGGGACACCGCATGGCCAAGCTGCTACCGCCCCCAGACACAACACCCCTCTCCCCGCTTCCGCACGCCCTTGCCGAAGGCACACAAAAAGTTTGGGAGGGTCCAGGGAACCCTTTCCAAAGGGTTCCCTGGTCTCCCCGAAGAGGCCGCCGGAGGCATTCTTCCTCTTACTTGACCTGCGTCGCCGCGACCCGTTCTTCCTGGGTCATTCCTGCCAGCCGTTTGACTTCGGCCAGGTCGAGGCCGAGGCCTTGGGCGACGCGGGTGCCATAGTCCTCGTGGGTGAGGTAAAACAGGGCGCACTGCCTGAGTTGAATGGGCTTGGGCACGGTTTCCATATTGCCCACGATGTTGCTGACCAAATTGGCGCGATCTCGGTCGGTCATAACCACGGAATAGAGCGTGCCGGGCTGGACGAAGTCGTTGTTGGGGTGATTGAACTCGTGGCGCTGGCCCACGCCCTCGAGCGGGATGTCCGGCTCAAGGGAGACGTTGTCCGGGGCCGGTCCGTGGAAGGAATTGGGCCAGTAGTTGGGGCCGGACCCGCCGTTGTGGTCCACGCGCATGTTGCCGTCGCGCTGGTAATTGTTTTCGGGCGCGTTCTTGGCCTGGTTGACCGGGATGAGGTGGTAGTTGGGCCCGAGCCGGTGCAGGTGGGTGTCGTGGTAGGAGAAGAGGCGGCCCTGGAGCATCTTGTCGGGGGAGACGCCGATGCCGGGCACGAGGTTGCTCGGGTTGAAGGCGGCCTGCTCCACTTCGGCGAAGTAGTTTTCCGGGTTACGGTCGAGCACAAGCTTGCCCACGGTGATGGGCGGGACCTCGCTGTGCGGCCAGACCTTGGTGATGTCGAAGATATCCCAGGGAAAATCCTTGGCCTGTTCCGGGGTCATGATCTGCATCTCCAGCGTCCAGGACGGGTAGTCCCCGGCCTCGATGGCGTTGAACAGGTCGCGGGTGGCGTGGTCCGGGTCCTTGCCGCGCATGGCGTCGGACTCGGGGCCGGTCAGGTTCCTGATCCCCTGGTCGGTCTTGAAGTGGTACTGAACCCAGAAGTATTCGCCCTTGGCGTTGTACCACTTGTAGGTGTGGCTGGAGTAGCCGTTCATGTTCCGGTAAGTGGCCGGGGTGCCTCGGTCCGAGAACAGGATGGTCACCTGGTGCATGGACTCCGGGGTCAGCGACCAGAAATCCCAGGCCATGGTCGGGCTCTTGAGGTTGGTCAGCGGGTCGCGCTTCTGGGTGTGGATGAAGTCCGGGAACTTGAGCGGATCACGGATGAAGAAGACCGGGGTGTTGTTGCCGGTCATGTCGTAGTTGCCCTCTTCGGTGTAGAACTTGAGCGCGAAGCCGCGCGGGTCGCGCTCGCAGTCGGCGCTGCCCTTCTCGCCGCCCACGGTGGAGAACCGGGCGAAAACCTCGGTCTTCTTGCCCACCTCGGAGAGGAAGGCGGCCTTGGTGTACTTGGTCACGTCGGCGGTGACCTCGAAGTAGCCGTAGGCCCCGGCGCCCTTGGCGTGGACCACCCGCTCGGGGATGCGTTCGCGGTCGAAATGGGCCAGCTTCTCCAGCAGATGCACGTCCTGCATCAGGGCCGGACCACGCGCCCCGGCAGTTACGGTATTCAGGTCGTTGCCAACGGGGGAACCAAAGGCACCGGTCATCTTTTTCGTGTCTTTTGACATGGTTGTCTCCTGTGTTTGCATACTGTTCGCACAAAACCGCACCCCGCATGGGCACAGAGTATTGTGCTCAACATATCATAAGGAAATAGTAATCGATAGCGCTTGTCGGTTAATTTTTCTAATGATCAGGCTGTACCCTCCAACCTGCCCTCCTGGCGGGATATTCCCAGCCCGCAGCCTCCGACCGCCCTCTCCGCGACCATATCCTTGACACCGCACAAAAGTGAATATACTGTTCACTTATCAAAAGCGAATATATAATTCATTTTTATAAAAGGAGCGCAACCCATGGCGCAGGTTCTCAAGGAGAGCGTTCGGGTCCGGATCGCGGCGGCTGCCGAGGCGCGGTTCGCCGAACAGGGGTTCGACAGCGCGACCGTGGACGCGATCGCGCGTGACGCGGGCGTGGCGGCGGGCACCGTATACAAGTATTTCCCCAACAAGCAGGCGTTGTTTCGCTCGATCGTCACAGACGAGTTCGTGGCCGAACTGTCGCGCCTGACCCGCGAGCGCATCGCGGCCTTCGCCCGTCCCGACGGCATGGAGCCGGACCAGGACATGACGGCGGGGCCGTCCGGGGAGCTGCTCGGTTTCCTGGCCCGGAACCGCCTGAAGGCCGTCATCCTCCTGGGGTGGGGGCAAGGCACGGAATACGCGGATTTCGTCCCGGACTACATCCGGGACATGGAGGACCGGACCCTGGCCCAGGCGCGCGAGCAGTTCCCGCAGCTGGAGCAGGCCCGCACCTTCCGCTTCATGGTCCGGCGTATCCTGGAGGAGTCCGTCCGGGGCATGGTGGCCATCCTCCGGGAGTTCGAGGAGGAGGCCGACATCCGCCGGGCCTTCGCCGCGGCCGCGCGCTGCCGGATGGCGGGCATCAACGCCCTGATGGCCTGGGCCCTGGCCGAGGGCAAGTAGGCATGCGCGCGTTCGACATCATGGCCGAGGCCAAAATGCGCCAGTGGGAAAAGGACAAGAAGGAAGGCAAGGTCAAACCGTCCACCGGGCCGACCCTCTCCGTGGAGTCCGGCGACTCCCTCGAAAAGCAGCTTTTCGCCGACATAACGCGGCTCATCCGCCGGTCCCGCCAGGAACCACTGCGGACCGGCGCTGAAACGTTGCAGGAAGCGGAGAAATTGCAGGTGCAGTTGTCGGCCCGGCTCGAAAGGACCGGGGCCTACCACCTCTGCCGCTACGTGGCCGACAGGATACGGGCCTTGCGCGAAGGGCGGGACGAATAACCGGCCTCCTCCGAACAAAAAGGCCCCCGCACGATGCGGGGGTCTCTTCTTTGCCAAAATGAGGCTTTCGAAAGTGGTGCGGATGTGCATTTCCCGGGCGCAGCCGCCCCGCAGCCGCATCTTAAATACGGCGAGGACGCGGCAAGCCCGAAAAATGTGCACACGTGCCGCTCTCGGAAGTCGGCGTTAGCTCAACAAGTCCTTGTTGCCTTCGACCAGATCGGTGACCACGCCCGGATCGGCCAGGGTCGAGGTGTCGCCGAAGTCCGTGGAGCCCTCGACGATCTTACGCAGCACGCGGCGCATGATCTTGCCCGAGCGGGTCTTGGGCAGCCCGTCCGCGAACTGGATGAACTCCGGCGTGGCGATGGGGCCGATCTCCTTGCGCACCCAGACCTTGAGCTCCTTGACCATCTCGTCGGTGGGCTCGACCCCGGAGCGCTGGGTCACGTAGGCGTAGATGGTCTCGCCCTTGATGTCGTGGGGCATGCCGACCACGGCGGCCTCGGACACGTCCGGGTGGGCCACCAGGGCGGACTCGATCTCGGCGGTGCCCATGCGGTGGCCGGACACGTTGATGACGTCGTCGAGCCGGCCCATGATCCAGAAGTAGCCGTCCTCGTCCACGCGCGCGCCGTCGCCCGCCTCGTAGGCCCCGGGGAACCCGGCGAAATAGGTCGACTTGTAGCGCTCGGGGTTGCCCCAGACGTTGCGCAGCATGCCGGGCCACGGCCTGTCGATGATCAGGTGGCCGCCTTCGTTGGGCTCGGCGCGGGTGCCGTCGCGGCGCACGATCTGGGCCGACACGCCGGGCAGGGGCAGGGTCGCGGAGCCGGGCTTGAGCGGGGTGGCGTAGGGCATGGCCGAGATCATGATGCCGCCCGTCTCGGTCTGCCACCAGGTATCCACGATGGGCAGTTTCCCGTTGCCCACGTGGTCGTGGTACCACAGCCACGCCTCGGGGTTGATGGGCTCGCCCACCGAGCCGAGCAGGCGCAGGGACGTCGTATCATAGGTCTTGGTCCACTGCTCGCCCTCGCGCATGAGCGCGCGGATGACCGTGGGCGCGGTGTAGAAAATGTTGATCTTGAACTTGTCCACGATCTGCCAGAAGCGGTCCGGCTTCGGGTAGCTCGGCACGCCCTCGAACATGACCGAGGTGGCCCCCAGCGCCAGCGGGCCGTAGACGATGTAGGAGTGGCCGGTGATCCAGCCCACATCGGCCGTGCACCAGTACACGTCGTCGTCCTTGACGTCGAAGACGATCTGGGTGGAGTGGGCCACGTAGGTCAGGTAGCCGCCCGTGGTGTGCAGCACGCCCTTGGGCTTGCCCGTGGACCCGGAGGTGTACAGGATGAACAGCGGGTCCTCGGCCTCCATCTCTTCAAAGCCGCAGTCCGAGGTGATGTCCTCGGCCGTGATCTCGTCGTGCCACCAGGAGTCGCGGCCCTCGACCATGTTGACCTCGTTGCCGCCGCGCTTGACCACGATGCACTGCTCCACCGACGGGCAGTCCTTGAGGGCTTCGTCCGCGTTGGGCTTGAGCGGGATGGTCTTGCCCGCGCGCAGGACCGCGTCGGCGGTGACCAGGACCTTGGCCTCGGCGTCCTCGATGCGCGACTGCAGGGCGATGGACGAGAACCCCGCGAACACGATGGAGTGCGGCGCGCCCAGCCGGGTGCAGGCCAACATGGCGATAGCCAGCTCCGGGATCATGGGCATGTACAGGGAGACCCGGTCGCCGCGCTTGACGCCCTTCTTCTTGAGCACGTTGGCGAACCGGCAGACCTCGGTGTGCAGCATCTGGTAGGTGTAGACGCGCACGTCCTCCTCGGGCTCGCCCTGCCAGATGAGCGCGGCCTTGTTCCGGCGGCCGTCGGTCAGGTGGCGGTCCAGGCAGTTGTAGGCCACGTTGGTCCTGCCGCCCGAAAACCACTTGAACTCCGGCTTGTCGTAGTCCGCTTCCAGCACGGAGTCGAAATCGGAAAACCAGTCGATCAACTCCTTGGCCCGCTCGCCCCAGTACCCGTCCGGGTCGTTGAGGGCCCGGTCGTGGGCCGCCCGGTAGGCGTCCATGCTCTGAATCCAGGCCTGTGCGGCCATGGAGGCGTCGGGTTGAAATATCTGTCCATCCTTTTGCATGCTTTCGATTTTCTTTTCTTCTTCGGTCATCGAGATGCTCCTGAGCTGATCGTTTCTTCGCCTCGCCCGCGTGGTACGGGCCGCAACCCACTGGAATGTCGAACCATGGCGGAGTCCGCCGTTGACACGTTATCATCTATAGAAAGCAAAAGCCAACCGCCCCTCTTTTTAGGTGAACGGTCACAATCCACCCGGTGAACGGCAAGGGGGCGGTAAGTGGCTCAGGGGGCGGCTTGCGTTAGCGGGCCATCTGCACATTTGGGGATCGTCCTTCGGAAGGGAGGCGGCTTCCGATAGCGGCGCATCTGCACATTTTTTCCGGCCGGGCCAATCCTCACGTAGACGGCTATCGCTGCTGTCGTCATCTCTAAGACCGAGCAAGCTCGGCCTAAGAGCTGAGGCACGCTGCGGTTGCCCCGGCCGGAAGAAAATGCACAGCTACACCACTCTCGAAAGCCTTGTGCGAGCGCGGCAGAAGAGCCGCTGTCGGGTGCTGTGCACCCGAATCGCTCCAAGGGGGAGGGGTATTCCCGAATCCGCACGGCCTTGCCGAAGGCACATAAAAAGCTTTGAAGGGGAGTCCAGAGGGGAAACTTTCTCGAAAGTTTCCCCTCTGGCCGCCGGAGGCATTCTTCTTTCCCCTGTCAAGTTGCTTTTTTATGCTTATCGGGTGCTTTCAGGCGTCATTCTTCGACAAAACAGGGTGTTGGCGAAAACCGGGGGTATGCTGGTTGGGATTCTCGGGGACGGGCCTCGGGGACGAAACCAGGGAGGTTGCCATGGCAGCACCTTATCTTTGTCAATTGAGGCGCGGCCCGGACGGGCGCATTGTGGAAAAAATTGAGACGGTCAGGGGGCGGAAGTCCGCCTGGACCTATGCCTATGACTCCGGCGGGCGGCTGACCGAGGCCAAGCTGGACGGGCGATTGATCTGCCAGTGCTGGTACGACCGCGAGGGCCGCCGGATACGGGACTACCTGCCCGCCACGGCCGGGGCGAACTATCGCGAGTACCAGTATACCCCGGACAACCGGCTGATGCGCGCGGGGGGCGGACAGTATTCGCACGACGAGCGCGGCTTCCGGTCCATCTGGTCGGACAAGGGCGTGTACACCCTGTACGAGTACAGCCCGGACTATCGGCTGCTCAAGGCCGAGGAGGAGGACCGGGACAAGGTTTTCTCCTTTGCCCACGACGAGGACGGGCAGCGCGTGGCCAAATACCGGAACGGCCAGATCGTCGAGGCCTACCAGTGGCTCGATTTCGTGCGCCTGGCCGCGTTTTATGACGGGCACCACCAATACGAGTTCGCCTACCGCGACGGCGAGCGCACGCCTTTTGCCATGCGCCGCGACGACGGGGTGGTCGCCGGGCTGTTCTACGATCAGGTCGGCTCCCTGCGCGTGGTTGCCGACATGGACGACAACGTGATAAAGGAGGTCCTGTACGACCCGTTCGGGGGGATCATCGAGGACACCAACCCGGACCTGCGTCTGCCCCTCGGCTTCGCGGGCGGCCTGCACGACCGGGACCTCGGTTTCGTCCGCTTCGGCTGGCGCGACTACGATGTCCGAACCGGCCGATGGACCGCCCCGGACCCCATCGGCGACAAGGGCGGCGACCCGGACTGGTATGGGTATTGCCTGGGCGATCCGGTGAACGGGAATGACCCTATGGGTCTCGCATCTTGGCTGTCAGATGTGATTGAGGAGAATTTCGAATGGGAAACAGTCCGGATATGGAAGGCGAAAGAAAATGCCTGTGAAAAATGCCAAGCACTTGATGGCACCATTATCCCGGAGGGTACAGATATTGATTCCATGCGCCCTCATCCCAACTGCAAATGTGAAGCGAAAAAGGCCCGAGAGGGGGTTGAGTTTGGTGACTGGGTAACAACGTGGGAAGGCCCTACACTCAAATATGATTACGTGGTTTTCAGTTCAAATCTCACTGGGGCGGCCCTTTCCGTTCAGTGGTCCAGAAAATATGCTGTTCTTGAGGAAAGAACGAAAAAGAAAATTCGAATATGCGACGGAGAACGAACTGTCCTGGAAGATCAAAAGGAGCAACGCAAACGCTATGCGTATGAAGTCAGGTGGAACAACGGTATTTGTTGGGCCGGGGGAGGTGATCCATCGGAATGTGAATACTACCTCATCAAAAACCCTTGGACGAATGAGACAGAGCGCTACACTCCGCCTCCTGGGCCGTAGCCTCCTGTTGTTTTGCCTGGTGAATCTTACTTTTGCCGCCAATGCCTTCGGTGCGGAAACAACACTGATCCCTGCTGATTTCATGGGACCCGCTCCCGGAACGGTTTATCATTACTCTTTTCAGTTCACACCAGCCACAATGACCCTTACGGGGGTATGCAAAGACGCCAAGGGGGGCTGCTTGATAAAAGAAGAAATGATAACAACCATACCCGATATCGGAGTGAGAAAGGATGTTCGCGAATACATCCAATACACCGATGGCTCCCGGGTCATGGAAGCGCCCCTTTCCAGCGGAGGGAGCATCCCCCCGCTAATAAGTCTTGATACCGGGCGCAAACAGTGGGGAAATCCTGCCACACGGATGGATACGGGCAAGCGGATTGTTACGGATTGCACCATCGTATCAATTGAGAAATATGAATTGTTCGGAGAGATAAGAACAGTACTCACTGTCGGAGGGGAATACTGCATGCCGCGCAAGTATGCCTCTGGAATAGGCTTGATTCAAGAAGCGGATATGCATTTGACCCGTATAGAGTACACCGCGAATACTCCTCTGACAGGTGAAACGAAAGGTATTGAACGGTAGAACCCTAGCGGCTTCACATATATAACACCGCCGAGCGAAAGTTCGGCGGTGTTTTCTCTTGCCTCTCCCCTTCGCCATGCGCCGCGACGACAGCGAGGTGGCCGGGCTGTTCTACAATCAGGTCGGCTCCCTGCGTGTGGTTGCCGATATGGACAACAATATGATAAAAGATATCCGGTACGACCCGTTCGGGGGGATCGTCGAGGACACCAACCCGGACCTGCGCCTGCCCCTCGGCTTCGCGGGCGGCCTGCACGACCGGGACCTGGGGTTTGTCCGTTTCGGCTGGCGCGACTACGACGTCAGGACCGGGCGATGGACCGCGCCGGACCCCATCGGGGACAAGGGCGGCGACCCGGACTGGTACGGGTATTGTCTGGATGACCCGGTGAATAAGACTGATCCGCTGGGGTTGTTTGTACCTTTGCTTATAGGTCTTGCGGGGGCGACCGGCATTGCCGGGATAGGAACGACGTTGGCCGGACTTGCGGCCGATGGGCTGGGAGCGTTGGCAGGCAAGAACAAGGAAGATCCGTTAAAGGCGACTAAAGGAGCTGCCCGGGGATTTGCCGGTGCAGCAGCGATCAATTCGGCCATGGCGGCAGGAGCGGCCGGCGCTGCCGAAGCGGTCGAGGCTGCACCGGCTGTCATAAGCGCGGCCCCGACACTGATCCGCCAGGGACGCGATGCGGCGAAGGCCGCGGTGAGCAAGGGCGGTGAAATTGCCAAGGTCGGCCTCGACTGGGCCAGAACAAACCCGGATAAAATTGATAAGGTCGCAAGGATTGGCAAAGATATTGTTGATCCAAATTTGCCGCCGGAGACACCGGAAGGACAACTGGTTACTGCCGGTAAATTCCTGGCTCAAGAGGTTAACGATCGATTTGAAAAAGGGAATGATGTAGCCAATGAGCAAAAAAAGAAAAGTAAACATATTCCTTCTGGTGTTTGGGGCCGTTAACCTTGCATGGGGTGCCATGACCATCCTTTCCCCTACCGCGTGCTGGTACGGCTACTGTTGGGAGCAAAGCGCATACAACATTCCGTTGGGGATTGGCATTTCCCTTCTGGGCTTGGTCATGTTGCTTCTGTCTTGCCGCAAGGGGCAACGGGATTACAAAAAGGTCTTTATTTGCCCCCGTTGCGAAACCGCGCGGCCTCTTGCCGAAGCAAGGGACGGAATATGCCCTCGATGCGGTACTCCCATGGAACCCCTGGAAGGCTTCTACGAGCGCCATCCCGAGTTGAAGAAACAAGCATGAAAGTACAGGCCCCGTTTCATAAGGGGCCTGTTGTTTAGTGGCATCTCGTTGGGAACTTGGGATACAGGGATAACGACGTCAGAACCGGCAGATGGACCGCAGGCGATCTCCAAGGACGATTAGCGGCCGCGTAGAGCACGGCTTCGACCATGAAAAAGCCCCCTGCGGCGTGTGCGGCGGGGGGCTTTGTTCGCTTGTGGGGCGGGCTATTTCGAGAACGCTTCGGTGACGGCCCGCATCACGGTCTGGATGTTTTCCGGGGTGGCCGGGGACTCGCCCTTCTTGAAGCCGAGGTCGCCGAGTTGGATGTGGTCGAACGTGGTGAAGCCCGCCGCCTCCAGGGTCTTGCGCGCGCAGTTCAGGGGGCAGCCGTCGATGGCCACCACCTTTTGCGCCGCCTCGGTGGATTTGACGATGCCGGACACCCGGCCGCCGATGCCGGCCAGGCAGAACATCTTGGCCGTACCCTCACGGGACACGCCGCGCGCGGCCTGGTCCGCCACCTCGCCGACGTCCGCCGCGCCGGAGCAGGAGAACACGAATTTTGGAGCCGCCTGACAAGAACAACCGCAATCGGACATGATGTCTTCCTCCCTGGTCTGCGGCTACTTCAGCCAGCCGAGTACTTCTTTCTTGGACGGGGCCTTGCCGACCACCTTGACCTCGCCGTCGATGACCACCGCCGGGGTGGAGAAGATGCCGTACTTGGCGATTTCCTGGAAATCCTTGACCTTTTCGATGTCCGCCGCGATGCCCGCTTCGGCCACGGCGTCGCGCACGGTCTTTTCGGTCTGTTCACACTTAGGGCAGCCGGGGCCCATGACCAGAATCTTCATGATAAACTCCTTTGAAATCGGTTAGATGACAGCGTTGAAAAGATAGCCGACGATGAGGATGCCGCAGCCGACCACCCCGATGAAGGCGGCGATGAGCCTCGGCTTGAGGACCTTGCGCAGGATGACCATCTCCGGGAAGGACAGGGCGATGACGGACATCATGAAAGCCAGCGTGGTGCCCAGCGCCGCGCCCTTGCCGAGCAGGGCCTCGACCACCGGGATGACGCCCGCCGCGTTGGTGTACATAGGGATGCCGAGCAGCACGGACAGGGGCACCGACCACCAGGCCTCGCTGCCCATGATCCCGGCCAGCTGGCCTTCCGGCACATAGCCGTGGATGGCCGCGCCCACGGCGATGCCCAGGACCACGTACTTCCAGACCCGGCCCACGATGTCGCGCACGGAATCAAGGGCGTAGGTGAAACGGTCCTTCCAGGTCATGTTCGGCTCGTCCGCGGCCTCGCCCGCGCGAATCTCGCGGACCCAGTCCTCGACGTAGGGCTCGAGCCGCATGCGGCCCATGACCCAGCCCGCGACCACGGCGATGCTGATGCCGGTGGCGAAATACAGGGCCGCGATCTTCCAGCCGAGCAGACCGTAGAGCAGGACCAACGCGATCTCGTTGACCATGGGCGCAGCGATGAGGAAGGAGAAGGTCACGCCCAGCGGGATGCCCGCGGTCATGAACCCGATGAACAGGGGCACGGCCGAGCAGGAGCAGAACGGGGTGACCACGCCGAGCAGGGCGGCCAGGACGTTGCCTGCGGACTCCCGCTTCCCGGCCAGGAAGGCGCGGGTCCAGTTGACGGTCACGAACGAACGCAGGATGCCCACCCCGTAGACCACCAGCAGCAGGAGCATGAGCACCTTGGGCGTGTCGTAGACGAAGAACTGCACGGCCGACCCCAGGTGGCTGGCCGGATCGAGCCCGAGCAGCCCGTAGGCGAACCAGTTGGAGAAGGGCAGCAGTTGCAGGTACAGGACGTACCAGGCGGCCACGGCCAGGGCCTGGAGGAGCAGGATGCGCCCGACGCCGGTTTCGCCTTTGGCGGCCTTGGGCGCGCCGCCTTCGCAGGCGCAGGAAAGGTTGTTCCGTTCAGACATGATTACCTCGATTGGCGATTTCGCCAAGTGTTTTGCCAAAAAAATATCAACCCGGCCGGGCGGCGTCTCCGCGCCTTACTTCCCCTTGGCCTCGATCACGGACTCGATGCAGTGGAAGAAGTTGATCACGCAGGGCACGCGCAGCCGATAATAGATCTGCTTGCCGCGCCGCTCGTCCTCGACGATGCCCGCCTTCTTGAGCACGGACAGGTGCTTGGACACGGTGGACATATCCGCCCCGACCAGCTCGCGCAGGTCGCAGACGCACCGTTCGCCGCGCGACAGTTCGTCGATCATCATCAGTCTCGACGGATGGGCCATGGCCTTGACCACCTTGGCCCGCTCCTCGAAACGGTCGGCCAGTACGATTTCCTGCACCACGATCACCTCCTTGGTCTACAATTGGCAATATAGCCAAATGTCCGACCAAGTCAAGGGCGCAAGATGGAGAAGGGCAAAAAAAGTTGCCGGGATCAGTCGCGGGGCAGGATGGAGGCCCGGCCGTGGCTGTATGTCAGCCGGTAGGGCTCGTTGCGGACCACGTGGTCCAGGGCGGCGTTCAGGGGGGTCAAGCTGGTGATGGCTCCGCCGTTGGTGGTCACGGTGACGAAGACCTTCTGGCCCGGCTTGGGGTTGAAGTAGATCATGCCCTCGGCCCTTTTCTGCCAGTTGCTTTCCAGGGTCTTGCAGCCGCCGACAAAGGTGTCGGCCACATAGGGCGTGATGGCGTAGACCTTCTTGAAGGTCACGTTTTTGAGGGTGCCGTCGGCGTTGTTGGCCATGACCTGCACCTTGGACACGGTGGCGATGGCCTTGATCTCGGACTCGTGGGCCATGATGGAAAGATAGTCGGGATCCTGCGCCCGTGCGGGCAGGACCAGGGCCAGAAGAAACAGTATCGAAAGGAGTGTGCGGATTTTCATAAATATTTCGGGGTTCCGAGGATGAGCGGCGGAAACGGAAGCACCCTAGCCCAGATGGTCGCCCGGCGCAACAATGTGCAAGCCGACCGGTGCACAAGGGTGGGGAAAGCCCTTGTGGCTTGCCTTTGCGGCGCATCCGGGTGAATCTATACTTCAACAGTCTGGAATAAAACCCCCGGAGGCAACCATGGGAACGGTACAGGCGGTCAATATCAGCGACAGGACCGGCGAGAAGAAACATGAGGTGGAATCAATCACGCTCATCGAGGACTACGGCGTGGAACACGACGCCCACGGCGGGAGCGGGCGGCAGGTCAGCCTGCTCGCGTTCGAGCGCATCGAGGACATGAAGAAGGAACTCGAGACTCTCAAGGCGGGCGATTTCGCGGAGAACATCACTACCACGGGCGTGGCCGCGTCCGAACTCGCGCCCGGCATGCGTCTGACCGTGGGCGAGGCCGAGCTCGAGATCACCCAGATCGGCAAGACCTGCCACCACGGCTGCGCCATCCGCAAGCAGGTGAGCTACTGCATCATGCCCAAGGAGGGCGTGTTCGGACGGGTGGTCCGGGGCGGCAAGGTCAAAAAGGGCGACCGCATAGAGATCCTCGGCGCCTGACCGGAACCCGCGCGATCGTTGCCGATCCGTATCGACAAACTCCGTTGAATCCGTTAGTTTTCATGGAGACTCGGGAGGTCCCATGGAATACTTCGCCTCGGCGCAAAACATACAATGGCTCATCTGGCTGGGGGTGGGCGTGGTTTTCGTCATCGCCGAACTGGCGGTGCCCGCCTTCATCGTGGTCTTCTTCGGCGTGGGCTCGTTCATCGCCGGGGCCACCGCCTTTTTCGGGGCCTCGGTTCCGGTCCAGCTCGTGGTCTTTGGCGTCTCGTCCTTGGTCCTGCTCCTCCTGTTCCGCAAGATGATGGCCGCCACCTTCACCGGTGAAAAGGCCGAGGACGAGAAGGAGCCGAACGTCATCGGCCAGCAGGCCGAGGTCGTGGACCCCATCCGTCCGCCCCAACCCGGCAGAATCAAGTTCCAGGGCTCGTTCTGGAGCGCCCGGAGCAGCGAAGCCGTGGAGCCGGGCTCCATGGTCCGCATCGTCAAGCGTGACGAAAACGACGTGAACGCCTTCGTGGTGAAAAAGGAGCAATAGAAATGGATCCCGCAACCATGACATCCCTGGTCACGGCCCTGGTTTTCGTCCTCCTGGTGGTCGTCCTGATCATCAAGACCGCCGTGGTCGTGCCCCAGAAAAGCCAGTTCGTCGTCGAACGGCTCGGCAAATATGCCAAGACCATCGGCGCGGGCCTGCACATCCTCATTCCGTTCATCGACCGCATCGCCTACAAACGGTCCCTCAAGGAAGAGGTCATGGACATCCCGGCCCAGACCTGCATCACCCGCGACAACGTGTCCGTGACCATCGACGGCGTGCTCTACATCCGCGTCATGGACGCCAAGATGTCCGCCTACGGCATCGAAAACTACTACATCGCCGCGTCCCAGCTCGCCCAGACCTCCCTGCGCTCGGCCATCGGCAAGATCGACCTGGACAAGACCTTCGAGGAGCGCGAGTCCATCAACGCCTCCGTGGTCCAGGCCGTGGACGAGGCCGCCCAGGAATGGGGCGTCAAGGTCATGCGCTACGAGATCAAGGACATCACCCCTCCGGGCACCGTCATGGCCGCCATGGAGGCCCAGATGAAGGCCGAACGCGAAAAACGCGCCGAGATCGCTACCTCCGAGGGCGACCGCCAGTCGCGCATCAACCGCGCCGAAGGCCTGCGCCAGGAAGCCATCCACGTCTCGGAAGGCGAAAAACAGAAACGCATCAACGAGGCCGAAGGCCGGGCCCAGGAAATCCTCCTCGTGGCCGACGCCACCGCCGAAGGTATCCGCAAGGTCGCCGAGGCCGTCAACCTGCCCGGCGGGCCCGAGGCCATGAACCTCAAGGTCGCCCAGCAGTACATCGACGAGTTCGGCAAGCTCGCCAAGACGAACAACACCATGATCATCCCCGCCGACCTCGCCAGCATGGGCGGCATGGTCGCCACCGCCACCGAAATCATCAATACCGCCATGCACAAGGGCAGGGGCGGCAAGGGCGACTGCAAAGCCGTCCAGCCCGGACAGCCCGATTTCAAGATGGAATAACCGCGCCGACAACACGCGCCGAACGGCCCCGCCGGGATATCCGGACGGGGCCTTTTTCGTGCGCCAGGGGAGGGCGGGGTGCCCCCGGCGGGCCCTCGCCGGGCGGGCGTGAAAGGCATGCCTCCGGCGGCTTAAGAACCTTTTGAGAAAAAGGTTCTTAAGAATCTCCAAAACTTTTGGGGCTGACATAGATCTCTCGTCGTATTAGGGGGGACTATGAGGCTAAAAAGATCGCGTTTGTCGGCTCATATATCCGGTCGTCTGATTGAGCATTTCGTTGCTGGCACCCCAGCCCGCACAGC
>NZ_JBGLYH010000068.1:0-18153 GCF_041414475.1 Pseudodesulfovibrio karagichevae | reverse complement strand
GAACAACCATCGCTGATCCATAGGTTTGACCTCATTCCAGGGCATGGGCACCTCCAGGCTCTCATGCCCAAAGTGTTACCCATGTTCCCGGGCTAATGTGTTACCTATGTACCCGGGCTGTACCTTTCCTTCCCCTTCCCCCGGACCCCCATCCCTTTCCTTTTCCAAAGCTTCTTATGCCGCTTCGCGGAAAGGGCCAGATCGCCCTTACAGCACCTTGTTCGCCAGCAATTTCTGGATGCCGACGACGTCGCTGCCTCTTTTGAGTTCCTTCTTGATGGGCTCGTGCAGGCCGGTGACGTGGAGGGTCATTTCGGAGTCGAGGTCGAAGTGCCCGGCGGTCTCCACGGAGAAGGCCTTGATGGAGCCATAGGGAAGGGACAGGTAATCGACCTTCTTGCCGGTCATGCCCTGCTTGTCGATGAGCAGCAAACGGCCCGAGGTGAAGATGTACATGTCGCGGATGACCTTGAAGGCCCGCTCGATATACTCGTTGTCGCCCAGGATAGGAGCCAGTTCCTCCTGCACATCGTCCAGTGAAACCTCGGTCGCATTGCCCATCAAACCGTCAAGAAATCCCATGGTACTCTGCCTTTTGCTGTGGTTGATCGAATTGCCATCACTTAACTGAGCAAAACCACTATCATACCACCCACCCCGCGCACAATCGCCCACACGCAAAACATCCCGGCCGCCCGCGTCCACGCATCCCAGCCGAAGGCACCCAAAAAGTTTAGGAAAAGGAAGGGATGGGGGTCCGGGGGAAGGGGAGGGAAAACCCTTTTCTCAAAGGGTTTTCCCTCCCCTTCCCCCGGCCGCCGAAGGCTTCCCCCCCTAATGCACCTCGCGGAATTCGCGAGCGACGTCGAGGAACTTCTGGAGGATGACGGACTGGTTCTTCTTTTTCCAGAGGGCGGTGATCTCCCATTGGGGGAGATCGCCGGTCAGGGGCCGAAACACGACCCCGCCCCGATTGACCGCGACGCTGGAGGCGGGCACGAGGGCGCAGCCCATGCCGGTGGAGACCAAGGCTATGATGGACTGCTCGGTATTGGCTTCCTGGACGATGTTGGGCATGAACCCGGCCTTGTGGAATGCGCCGATGAGCGAACGGTAGAGCGCGGGTTGGTTCATGGGCTGGAAGAAGACCAGGGGCTCGCCATCGAGCTCCTTGAGGTCCAGGGAATCCCGGGCGACAAAGCGATGTCCTTCGGGCACGGCGAGCACATAGGGCTCGCGAAGAAAAAGCAACGAGTTCAGGCCCGAAGTGTCGTGCCCGAACAACCGGACAAACGCGATGTCCAGCCGGTCTCCACGCAGCAGCGGCAACTGCTCGGTCGTGGACTGGGCCGAAAAATCAAGCCTGATGTTGGGGTTGCGCTCGCGGAACGAGCGGATGGCCTGGGGCAGCTTGGATAGGGACGCCGGGCCGATGAACCCGACACGGAGCTGCCCTTCGAGCCCTTTGGCCATGTCCTGGATGCAAATGACTGCCTCGTTCAGGCGGTCGCGCACATCCTTGCAACGTTTGAGGAACTCCTTGCCCTCCGGGGTCAGGACGACCCTCCGGCTGGTCCGCTCCAGAAGCGTCACTCCGAGTTCTTCCTCAAGACGCTTGATTTGCTGCGACAACGGCGGCTGAGCGATGTGGCACCGCTCGGCGGCCCGCCCGAAATGCAGCTCCTCGGCCACGGCAATGAAATAGGTGATCTGTCTCAGTTCCATGATTCAGAGCTAATGCATATTGATCTTCGTGTAAATATGTATTGGACATATTGATACCACATTTCTACCGTGTCCTCCAACACAAAGGAGGCACGACATGCAGGGTTATTCGCGTATTCGTACGTATTTTCTGGGTGTTATCATAACCGCCGCACTCCTGGCCGGGACGGGCGGCACAGGCCGGGCGGAAGAAGGATCGCGGGTCGTCGGCGCAGGGCTGCCAAAGACCGCCGGGCTGGTCCTGGACTGCCGGGGCTACGCCTACACCATGGACCGCGCGGCCGGAACGATCCTCTGCGTGCCGCCGGACGGGGACCCCATGGTCTACGCCCGGGTGGACGCCCCCACGGCCCTGGCCGTGGACCGGCTGCGCACGCTCTTCGTGGGCACGGCGTCCGGGGACATCTTCGCGGTGGAACCCGACGGCTCGGTCAGCCGGGTCTTCCGCTGCGGCAGCCCGGTGTCCGGGCTGAGCCTCGACCGGGACGGCAACCTGCTTGCGGCCACGGGCAATGGGGCGATCCTGCGCGTGACGCGCGAGGATTTCCGCTTCTCCGACTAGTCCTCCACAACCGGGCGGGACCGGGGCATGCCTGATGAGCGTCCCCGGCCCCGCCCTCTCCTCCGGTCGATATCGGGCATGACTATTGCACGATTTTTCCAAGGGAAAAATCTGCCGGATACAGGAGGAGACCATGATCAATCCCATAGCACAGGGATACGGCGTGCAATCAGTGGGCACCCCGTCTTTCACGCCCCGGACCGCCTCCCCCGGATCGGGCACGGGCGGCACCGGCGACACGGTGACCATCTCCGAGGAGGCCCGGGCCATGAGCGCGGCGGCAGCCGCCAAAGCTAAGAAGGATTCGGAGGCACCGTCCCTGGGGCTGCTCAGCGCGGAGCTCCCCCTGCTCACCCCCGAGGAGCTGGCCCAAAAAGCCGAAAACGTCCAGAGCCGGATCACGGCGCTGTTCATGGAGCAAGGCATCCCCACCGATCCCCCCGCCGAACTGTACACGGATGAGGCGGGCGCAATCCGCGTCAAGGGCGACCACCCCCACAAGGATGAGATAGAAGCGGCCCTGGCCGGGGACGAGGCGTTGAGCAACGACTTCCGGATGGTCAGCGCCCAGGCGGAAATACAGAAGGCGGCCGAACGGCACACGGCCTTTGCCGCAGCCTATGCAAAGGACCCCGACGCGGCGGTGGCCCGGTTCGCCTACCTGTTCGACGACATTCCGGACGATCCCTTCACGATGACCATCGGCGGAAGCGAAGAGGCCTAGTCGGCGCTAAAAATTCAGGTCGTGGGACTTCTTGGCCCCGCCCTTGGCCGCGGTGAAGATCTTGGGCTCGGCCTGCTTCATGAGCTTGGCCGCCTCGGTGTTCAGCGGATTGCGGTCGTGGGCGGCCTTGGCGTTGTTGAAGACCTCGCCCCACTCGCGCTTCTGCAGGTGCAGCTTGGCCAGGCGGAGATAGAGGTTCTCGCTGGGGCCGAGCCAGCGCATGGCGTCCTTGATGGCGGCCATGGCCTTGTCCGGCTCGTGCAGCCCCTCGTAGCAGAGGATCAGGGCGTTGTGGGCGCGCGCGTCGCTGTTCTGGGTCTCCAGGGCCTTGTTCAGGTAGGGCACGGCCTCGGCGAACAGGCCGAACATGGCCATGCGGTTGCCGATGTCCGAATGGATGCCCTCGATGTCCTGGAAGTATTCGGCGATCTTGCTGTACAGCTTGCGCGCCTCCAGGGGCTGGCCCGCGTGGATGAGCTTGGCCGCCTTGATCAGGTTGTCGTCCAGCACGCCGAGGCGCTTGCGCAGCTTGGCCACGCGCGCCTTTTCCATGGCCTCGCCGAGCTTCTTGTGCAGCCGCATGAGGGTCTGGAAGAACGCCTTCTCCTTGCCCTTCCGGTAGGTCAGCCCGTCCGGGAAGAGCTTACGGATCATCTTCATCTTGTTCAGATCGCGCAGGGCCTCGTCCAGGTGGGCCTGGATCTCGAACTTCTCCGCCCCGAAGACCTGGCTGGTGACCATCCCCCGGATGGCGCTGGCCAGGTACTTGAGAGTCCGCAGATAATCGTTTTTCTTGGCATAGGCGCGGGCGCGCGCAATGTCTTCGCGAATATCCTTGGCGGTCATGGGGCTTGTTGGCATGGCGTCCTTTGTTTCGAAAAAAACACTAAACGACAGCGGTAAATTAATACAGGCACGGGAAATTGGCAAGCGCGGACGCGATTATCCCGCATTTTCGGACCACTAGACCATAGAGCCGCCCGCTCCGGTTGACGCGCGCAAGCGAAACCGTATAGCGTAACCGCTCGTTGCGGTCCGTCCATATACTCCGGGAGTGCCACTTGAACATCTACCTCGCGATCATCATCGGTTCCCTGCTGGCGGCTTGGTTCCTGGGCGTGCTGTCCGACCGGCTCTCGGCCCGGGCCATGCGCCCCGCTCCGCCCGAGGAGCTGGCCGACGTCTTCGACGCGGCGACCTATGCCAGATCCCAGGCCTACACCCTGGCGTCCACAAAATTCTCCTCGCTGTCCGAGACCTTCAACACCCTGGTGCTGACCCTCGCCATCCTGGCGGGCGGGTTCAATTTCCTGGACCAGCTGGTCCGGGCCGCCGGATTCGGGCCGCTCGTCACCGGGCTCGCCTACATCGGCTCCCTGGCCCTGATCGGCGGGATCATCGGCCTGCCGTTCGAAATCTACCACACCTTCGTGCTGGAGAAGCGGTTCGGCTTCAACACCACCACGCCGGCCACCTTCGTCCTGGACCGGGTCAAGGGACTGGTCCTGACCGCGATCACCGGCGGCGCGCTGGTGGCGGGCCTGCTGCTCTTCCTGCGCGAAACCGGGCCATACGCCTGGCTGCTGTGCTGGGCCTTCGCGGTCATCCTGTCCCTGGGCCTAACTTACGTGGCCCCCACCTGGATCCTGCCGCTGTTCAACAGGTTCACCCCCCTGGAGGACGGCGAGCTGCGCGACAAGCTCATGGCCTTTGCGGACAAGGCCGGGTTCGAGCTGTCCGGCATCTTCGTCATGGACGGCTCCAAGCGGTCCACCAAGGGCAACGCCTTCTTCACCGGGTTCGGCAGGCGGCGGCGCATCGCCCTGTTCGACACGCTCCTCAAGGAGATGAGCGCCGACGAGATCGTGGCCGTGCTGGCCCACGAGGTGGGCCACGCCAAGCTCGGGCACATCAAGAAGCACCTGGCCACGGGCATTCTCAAGGCCGGGGCGGTCTTCTATCTCATGTCCCTGTTCCTGGAATCCAGGGGCCTGTTCGCGGCCTTCGGCATGGAGCACATGTCGCCGTACGCGGGCCTGGTCTTCTTCGTCCTGCTCTACACCCCGCTCTCCCTGGCCCTGGGCGTGGCCGCCAACGCCATCTCCCGCAAGCACGAGTTCGAGGCTGACGCCTTCGCCGCCCGGACCACGGGCCGCCCGGAAGACATGATCTCGGCCCTGAAAAAACTGTCGGCCTCCAACCTGTCCAACCCGACCCCGCATCCGCTCACGGTCTGGCTCGAATACGGCCACCCGCCGGTCCTGGCCCGCATCAGGGCCCTGGCCGCCGTCCGCTAGGTCGCCGGACGGAGAAAGGGGCGCAGCCGTTCCGGCCGCGCCCCCGTTGCCAATCGTTTCAGGCTAGGCCCTTCCGGACTCGCCTGCCGCGCCGACCACCGGCGTCGGCATCGCGCCCGGCAGGGCGTGCACGGCCTGCGCCCCGAAGGCGGGCACCGCGCGCCCGTCCTGCGCCACCCGGAAGAACTCCATGGCCTGCTGCAACTGGGCGGCCTGCCCGGACAGTTCCTCCGACGTGGCGGCCAGTTCCTCGGAGAACGCCGCACTGCGCTGGGTCACGACCTCCAACTGCTGGATGGCTGCGGACACCTCTTCGGCAGAGGCGTACTGCTCCTTGTTGGCCTCGGCCACCTTCATGGCCAGTTCCTCATTGTGCTGGATGTCGCCGACCACTTTTTCGAGCATGGTTTCGGCATGTTCGGCCACGGCCAGGCTGCGGCCTGTCAGGTCGCCGATCTCCGAAGCGGCCACGCCGGAGCGTTCGGCCAGCTTGCGGACCTCGGCGGCCACCACGGCGAATCCCTTGCCGTGCTCGCCCGCGCGGGCGGCCTCTATGGCCGCGTTGAGGGCGAGCAGGTTGGTCTGCCTGGCGATCTCCTCGATGATCGACGTCCGCTCGGCGATATCCCGCATGGCCTCCAGGGTCTGCCGGACGGCCTTGCCGCCCTCCCGGGCATGCTCGCCCGTCTTGACCGCAGTGTCCTTGGTCTCCTGGGCGGTCTGCATGTTCTCGTGAATCCTGGAGGTCATCAGTTCCATGGAAGAGGTGATCTCGGTCACGGCCGAGGCTTGCTCCGTGGCTCCCTCGCTCATCTGGGTGGACGAGGTGGCGATTTCGTTACTGCCCGAGGCCACGTTCTCGGCCGCGTTCTTGACGTCGTGGACCACGTTCCTGAGGGCGGCGACCATGTTCCCGAGGGAGCGCATGAGATTGCCGAGCTCGTTGGGCGAATCGCTGGTGATGTCCTTGACCAGGTCGCCCTGGGACATGTCGGCGGCCAGGACCATGCCGTCGCCCACCGGCTTGATGATCAGCCGCCGGAGGAAGAAGACTATCAGGCCGACGACCAGCAGGACGATGGCCACGCCGATCCAGGCCAGAACATAGGCCTGGTGGATGGCTCCGGCCGCGAGGTCCGCCTCGTTGGCCGACATGCACACGACCCATCCGGTCACGGGCTCGGTGTGGAAGACCATGACCTTGTCCACGCCCTTCCACTGATACCGGATTTCCCCGTTCTTCATGTTGAGGGCCTCCCGAATGAAATCATGCTGGCTGTAATCCTGCATGATCAGGGACCGGTCCTTGGGATGATAGATGAACCGGCCGGCGCCGTTCAGGATGTAGCCGTACCCGTGCTCGCCGATGGTCACCGGATCGATGAAGGTCTTGCAGAACCTGTCCCAGTCGCAATACACGGCCACGCCGCCGAGCAGTTCGCCGTTCTCCCCCCGGACGGGCGCCCCCACCGCGAAGATGATCGTCTCGCCCCCCTTGACCTTGAAGACGGCGTTGGAGACCTGGGATCGGCCGTTGGCGATCACGCCCTTCACATACCCCCGTTCGGACAGGTCCAGGCCCGCCATGGATTCCCCCGTGGAGCTCGCCCCCACCACGGTTTTCCCCTCCAGATTGAAAACACTCGCCCCCTGCAGGTTTTCGTTGTTGTGCACATACTGCCTGATGAATTTGTCCGCCCTGTCCGGATCCCCTTGCAGGGCCGCCCTGATCGCCGCGCGGTCGGCCATGGCCGTGGTGGCCGTCATGCTGTCCTCGATGAACAGATGCAGGGCGTCCGCAATGCTCCGCGCCTGGGTATCGGCCTTGCCCGTCGCATTGTTCAAGGCCATTTCATAGGTTGAAACGTTAACGTAATACACCAACGCCACGATCCCGATCACGATGGCCACGATGCACGGCAACATGATGGCCCGGGACAAACTTCTGCTGATCCAAGTAAACATTTGCAACTCCTCAAGATCATACCAAATCGATCTGAAATTACATTTCCGCATTACCAATAACGCAAAAATACATATAAAATCCAACCGATTACGACTATGCCATGGGAAGCATGATGCAAGGGTTCGCCCCAGTCCATTATAAACTGGCCGCAAACTGACCGATCGCTCAATTTAGAGCGCACCGTGCCGGGCACGGTGCGCTCAAAGCCGGGGACGCGCCCGGAGAATATGCGTGGAATGACGGGCTAACCCGCCGCGCGGGCGGCAACGATGGCGGCCTCTTCGCCCTTGCCCTGGGCTTCGAGGGCTTCGACCAGGGTGTCCCAGTAGGCGGCCACGCCCGGGGCCAGGGCCGAGGACTGGCGGGCCAGGACCTCGGCGATCTGCGGGTCCTCGCCCTGGTCGAGATAGAGCTTGGCGAGCATGTGCATGGCCTGGTGGTCGTTGTGGTCGGCGTTCAGGGCCAGGTGCAGGTATTCCCGGGTGGCCTCGATGTCGCCCTGGCGGTAGGCCACGCGGGCCAGCGGGCGCAGGACCATGCGCTCGCCGCCGGGCTGTTCGGCGGCCTTTTTGTAGAGGTTGGCGGCCTTCTTGAGGTGGTTGGCCTTTTCCTCGATGGAGCCCAGGCGCATGAGCGAATAGACGTGGCCGGGCTCGGCCTTGAGGCACTGGCGGTAGGCCTTTTCGGCGGACTTGAGGTCGCCCAGGCGGTGGTTGGCCCAGCCCAGGTTGTACAAGGCCAGGACGTCCTTTTTGTCCAGCTCGACCACCCGCTCGAATTCGTGGCGGGCCTCCTCGAACCGGCCCAGCTGGGCGTAGCAGATGCCCAGCGAGTTGCGGGCCAGGAGATTGTTGCCGTCGTCGAGCAGGGCCAGCTTGAACTCCTCGATGGCCCCGTAGATGTCGCCGTCCATGAACAGCCGGTCGGCCGACAGGTTGAGCGAGATGGAATCGAACACGGCCACCCTCGGCTCGGGCAGGAGCAGGGCGTGCTCCAACGCCTTGCGGCAGTTTTCGAGCATGTCGGCCCGGTCGAAATTGAGGAACGGGTAGCGGGCCGAGCCCACGGAGAGCCGAAGGCCGAGGTTTTCGGTCACGGCCCGTTCGAGCTCCAGGGAGCGGTCCATGAGAGTCCGCCGGTCCACGCCCTCTGAGAAGAAGATCATGCCGTTGAGGCCGAACCGCCCGCCCGTGGCCGCGTCGCCGAACACGCCGCGCGCGAGCTTGGCCACGTCGCGGGCCATGTGGTCCATGCCGTCCTGGTAGCGGTCGTTCTCCTCGGGCTGGTCCAGGATGCGGATCAGGGACAGGCCGAAGGACTCGGGCTTGAGCCGGGCCTTGGCGAACCAGGAGACGAATTCGCCGTATCGCAGAAGTTGTGTCGCGCCGTCGTGGCTCGGCATGGTATCGTCCTTTATTTCCTGTTCGGGCGAGAACAGGCTTTCGTCGCCCTCGATGAGGTTGAGGCGGTCGCCGGGCTCCACGGCCCAGTGGGCGTCGCCCAGGTGCAGGGCCTCGGCAAAGGCGATGTCGTCCTGGACCTCGACCAGGACCACCTCGCCCTTGTACAGGGCCGGGTAGCGGCCGGACAACCGCTCGTCCTCAGTCAGGGAGGCCGAGGCCACGCCGCCGGACTTGGGCGAACGGACCAGGAAACGCTGGCCCACCTTGGCCCCGGAGGCCTCGCCCAGGGACACGACCATGCGGTTCATGGGCAGGGTTTCCAGGACCCGGCCGCCCTTGGACAGGATGTCGGCGTAGCCGAAGACCCGATTGCGCCCCTGGTCCTTGGCCACGGCCACGCCCTTGCGGGCCTTGCGCACGATCATGCGCGCCTGCTCGGACGGGGTGCGCCGGAACTGCGCGCCCTCCAGCCCCTGCGGGTAACAGACGTAGCCCAGGCTGCCGGTGATACCGATGGTGTCGTTGGTGATGTCGTCGGAGAAGGAGAGCTTGCTCAGGCCCGAGCGGATGACCTCGGACAGCTGGAAGCAGGCGTGCGGCTTGGCGTCGGGCACCAGGATGGCGAACTTGTCGTTGGCGAAGCGCGCCACGGTGGTGTACTTGGGGCAGACCAGGCTGAGCAGCCGCCCCACCTCGCCCAGGATGTCGTCTCCCTTGAGGTAGCCGTACCGCTCGTTGATGGGCTGGAAGGTGTCCAGGTCGAGGAAGATGACCCCGAAGGTCCCGGAAAAGGCCATTTCGGGTTCGCGGGCCTCCACGCCGGCCCGGCAGGACCCCGTGGCCAGGCAGTCCTGGACCTGGTCGATGGCCTGCTCCAGCTCCTCGAAAAAGAAATTGCGCGAATACAGGCCTGTCAGCGGATCGGTGACCGCCTTCTTGTACAGGGCCAGCTTCTCGAGCACGGACGCGGCCAGGGCCATGAGGTACTTCGGCGCCGTGGCCGGGGCCTTGAGGCGCACGCCCTTGGCGATGAAGTAGCACATCATCTCGCCCTTGAAGACCAGGGGCAGGATCAGCTCGCTGTCCTCGGGCCGGAACTCGGGCTCGGGGATCTCGGCGGACTTCTCCCTGGGGAAGAACAGGCTGTAGGAGGTGAAGGGAACGAACTCCGCCATGCAATCCTTGATGGTGTGTTCGAAATCGATCAGCTCCTGGGGAGTGAGCGACACGGCCCTGTCCGAGAAGATGTCCTTGTTTGTCCTCATAATGCGGCACGGTACAACGAGGACCGTTTTTTCTCAAACAAAAGTTTGGGTAATGGTCCGTGACAACTCCGGTTTTTTCACCCGTCGGCGGGCCCTGCCTCGCCTGGTCCGCCAAACTATATCAATACATCCAGATATAAACATTTTGTTTGACTCCCCCCGGTAAATCTGTCAGGTGTTCACCAAGCTTCGAGGCGAACCATGAACATCATCACCGATCCGAAAGAATTGCAGCGCCAGTGCCTGACCTGGCGCAGGCAGGGCCACTCCATCGGCCTTGTGCCGACCATGGGCTACCTGCACCACGGCCACACCTCCCTCATCGACCGGGCGCGGCCCGAGTGCGACCGGCTCGTGGTCTCGGTCTTCGTTAACCCGGCCCAGTTCGGCGAGAACGAGGACCTGGACAGCTACCCGCGCGACTTTGCAAGCGACCGCGCCAAGGCCGAGGCCCACGGCGTGGACCTGCTCTTCGCGCCCGAGCCCGGGGCCATGTACGAGGTCAACCACGCCACCTGGGTGGAGGTCCCCCGGCTCGGACAGAACCTGTGCGGGGCCACCCGGCCCATCCATTTCCGGGGCGTGTGCACCGTGGTCACCAAGCTGTTCATGCTGACCCAGGCCGAGGTGGCCGTGTTCGGCGAAAAGGACTGGCAGCAGTTCGCCATCCTGCGCCGCATGGTCCGCGACCTGAACATGCCGGTCAAGCTCATCGGCCACCCCATCGTGCGCGAGGAGGACGGCCTGGCCCTGAGCTCCCGCAACGCGTATCTGACCGAGGCCGAGCGCGCCGCCGCCCCGAACATCCGCAAAGGACTGCTCAAGCTGGCCGAAAAGGCCAAGGGCGGAGAGCGCGACTGCGCCGCCCTGAAACGGTTCCTGGCCGACGAGTACGCCGCCGCCCTGCCCATGGGCGAGGTGGACTACATCGAGATCGTGGACCCGGACGAGATTTCACCGCTGAGGACCATTGCCCGCTCCGCCCTGGCCGCCGTGGCCGTGCGCATGGGCAAGGCCCGACTGATAGATAATATATTGATAGAGGTTTAGACCCGTGGCTCAAAGATGTTTTCTGAGCGCCAAGATCCATGGCGCGACCATTACCTGCGCGAACCTGGAATACCGGGGCAGCATATCCATCGACACCAAGCTGATGAAGACGGTGGGACTGCTGCCCTACGAACAGGTGGACGTGTACAACCTGGACAACGGGGAGCGGCTGACCACCTACGCCATCCCCGGCCAACCGGGCGAGATCTGCCTGAACGGGGCCGCCGCGCACAAGGGCGGCGTCGGACAGCGCGTGATCATCGCCGCATTCATGTGGCTGGACGAAAATGAAGCGAAGACCCGCAAACCCAGGGTCGTCATCGCAGGCAAGAACAATACCGTCGACGAAATCCTCGAGTGCGAACTCATCAACCCGGATTTCTAGGCGACATTAAGCAGCATCCCTGAAGGAGGGTCCGATGCAGATTGAAGGCAAATACCTTTTCACTTCCGAGTCCGTGACCGAAGGCCACCCCGACAAGGTGGCCGACCAGATTTCCGACGCCATCCTTGACGCCATCATCGGCCAGGACGCGAACGCCCGCGTGGCCTGCGAGACGCTGGTGACCACCGGCATGGCCTTCATCGCCGGTGAGATTTCCACCACCGCTTTCGCCGACTTCCCGGACATCGTCCGGAACACCATCAAGGACATCGGCTACAACAGCTCCGACACCATGGGCTTCGACTGGCAGACCTGCGCGGTCATTTCGTCCATCGACAAGCAGTCCCCGGACATCGCCCAGGGCGTGGACCGGGTGAAGCCCGAGGACCAGGGCGCGGGCGACCAGGGCATGATGTTCGGCTACGCCACCAACGAGACCCCGACGCTGATGCCCACCCCCATCTACTACGCTCACAAGCTGTCCCGCCGCCTGACCTACGTGCGTAAGGAAGGCATCCTCGATTTCCTGCGCCCGGACGGCAAGACCCAGGTCTGCGTGCAGTTCGACAACGGCAAGCCCGTGCGCATAGACAACGTGGTCGTCTCCTCCCAGCATGACGAAAACATTGCCTACTCCGACCTGAAGGAGGCGATCCTCAAGGAAGTCATCATGCACACCCTGCCCGAGGAACTGATCGACGACAAACTGAAGACCTACATCAACCCCACCGGCCGGTTCGTCATCGGCGGCCCCGTGGGCGACTGCGGCCTGACCGGACGCAAGATCATCAACGACACCTACGGCGGCGCGGGCGCGCACGGCGGCGGCGCCTTCTCGGGCAAGGACCCGTCCAAGGTGGACCGCTCCGGCGCGTACATGGCCCGCTACGTGGCCAAGAACGTGGTCGCCGCCGGCCTGGCCGACATCTGCGAAGTGCAGATCGCCTACGCCATCGGCGTGGCCCAGCCCGTGTCCGTGGTCGTCAGCTCGCGCGGCACCGGCCAGGTGTCCGACGAGCAGCTGACCAAGGCCGTCACCGAGGTCTTCGACATGCGCCCCTACTTCATCCAGGAGCGCCTCAAGCTGCGTCGGCCCATCTTCCAGAAGACCACCAACTACGGCCACTTCGGCCGCGAGCTGCCCGAGTTCACCTGGGAAGCCACCGACGCCGTGGACGATCTGCGCACCGCCTGCAAGATCTAGCTCCACGCCCCCTCTCAACGTCAAACCGCCCGGTTCGGCTTCATGCCGGACCGGGCGGTTCTCTTTCGAGCGTACGCGGCCTAACCCTATCGGGGGCCTCCCTCTTCGGCCCGTGACATGTCAACGCACAGGATGCGGTGACGGCCGCTGCTCTTGTGGTAAAAAACGTGGGAGATGGTGATGCACAGGTTGCCCGAGGCGAGGGAGATATACGGCCGGGTGGTGAACTTCTCCAGCCCCGCCTGGATGGGCAGGAAGTATTCCTTGAGCGAGTGGTCCGCGCCCACCTCGGCGGGCTCGTAGAGGAACCGCTTGCAGGTCTTGAGCCGGTCCGGGTCGCACACGGTGTCGGAAATCTGGTTGCCGCGCATGTCCAGGACGTAGAGGCACTCTACGCTGTCGTAGGTATCGATGAATTTGGCCAGGGCCTGGCCCATGTCCTTGACCAGGGTTTCGGCCAGCTCCTGGCACATGGTCAGCACGGTCAGGTCGTAGCTGGAATACAGCCGCTTGTCGTCCGCGATCTGCTGGGTGCGGTTCTCGCGGTGCCGCTCGGCCAGGGCGTCCACCTTGGAGGCCATGCCGGGCACCGCGTCCAGCCCCGGCGCGGGCCGGGCGAAATAGAACCCCTGGAACACGTCCACCCCGTTGGAGAGCAGGCACATGGCCTCCTCGGCGGTCTCCACGCCCTCGGCCAGGACCAGGCAGCCCAGCCGGTTGGACATCTGGACGAAGCTGCGGACCACCTCGAGCTTGTGGAACTGCTGGTCCACGCCGCTGATCAACGTGCGGTCCAGCTTGATGACGTCGGGCTTGAGCAGTGGGATGCGGTCGAGGTTGGAGAAGCCCGCGCCCACGTCGTCGAGCGCGATGAGGAAGTCGTTCTCCCGGTAGAACTTGACGAAGGACATGAGGGCGTCCATGTCCTCGCACCGGGATTCGATGATCTCGATGATCACGTTGCTCGGGCTGATGCCGCAGCGGGTGACCAGGTTGAGAACGTGGCAGGAGCCGCGCGTCCCCTCGTTGATGCAGGAGGCGTCGATGTTCATGGAGAGCATCAGGCTTTTGTCTTTTCTGTGCAACGCGGCAAAGGATTCCGCCGCGTTGGTTCGGCAGGCCCGGTCCAGGGCGAGCCGGGATGCCTTGTCCCGGGCCTGCTCGAACAGCAGGGTTGGAGGTATGATTTCTCCGCTTTGGGGGTCGAACCCTCTGCTCAGCGCCTCCAGTCCGACGACCGCTTTCCGCTTGAGCGATACCTGGGGCTGGAAGTGCGTGATCAGCGAACGATTTTCAATGATCCCTTGTATGTCTGGCACTGCGGTCAACACTGAAATACCTTGCCTGTCGGCCGTTACGTTTATCCACCCCAGTGCCTGTCATCGGCCCAAAAGGCCGGGGCGGCTGTGGTCACGCCGCCCCGGCGCTTATATGCTGTCGCAATCCGTCTAGAGGATGCCGTCCTCACCGGTCCTGATGCGCAGGGCCTTGGTCAGTTCGGTCACGAAGATCACGCCGTCGCCCTCGGTTCCGGTCTGTCCGGAAGACAGGATGGCGTCGATGGCCTTCTGCTCGAAATCGTCGTTCACGCCGATCTCGAGGCGGACTTTCTTGAGCAGGTTCACTTCGATCTGCACGCCGCGGTAGGTTTCGGTGAATCCCTTCTGGCGTCCCGAGCCCAGAATGTTGGTCACGGACAGGGAGTAGATTTCCTTGGCGTAAAGAGCCTGCTTCACGTCATTCAACTTTTCAGGCCTGATGTATGCAACGATAAGCTTCATTTCTTTTATCTCCTTGGAATGATCTCTGGTTAAGTTCCCGGACTACTCGTTGCTGAAGAGCTGGAAGCCGTTGTAGGCCTCGGAGCCGTGCTCGCCGATGTCCAGACCCTTGAGTTCTTCTTCCTTGGAAGCGCGGAGGCCGAAGACACCCTTGAGGATGTTCATGAGGATGAAGCCGCCGCCGAAGGCCCAGACGAAGACCGCGCCCACGCCGAGCAGCTGCACGCCCAGGAGGTGGACGCCGCCGCCGTAGAACAGGCCGCCTTCCACGTTGAACAGGCCGCAGGCGATGGTGCCCCAGGCGCCGCAGACGCCGTGGACGGAAGACGCGCCGACCGGGTCGTCGATCTTCAGGACCTTGTCGATGAATTCGATGGACAGGACGACCAGCACGCCCGCGACCAGGCCGATGATGATGGAGGGGCCGGGGGTGACGGTGGCGCAGGGGGCGGTGATGCCGACCAGACCGGCCAGGGCGCCGTTCATGGACATGGAGATGTCGGGCTTGCCGAAGCGCAACCAGGCGAAGACCATGGCGCCGAGGGTACCGGCACAGGCGGCCAGGGTGGTGTTCATGGCGATCAGGCCGATGGCGTCGTTGGCCTCGACGGTGGAGCCGGGGTTGAAACCGAACCAGCCGAACCAGAGGATGAAGACGCCCAGACCGGCCAGGGGAATGTTGTGACCGGGAATGGCGCGGGCCTTGCCGTCCTCGGTGTACTTGCCGATGCGCGGGCCGAGCACCAGGGCGCCGGCCAGGGCGATCCAGCCGCCCACGGAGTGAACGACGGTGGAACCGGCGAAGTCGCAGAAGCCGAGCTCGCCCAGCCAGCCGCCGCCCCATATCCAGTGGCCGGAGATGGGGTAGATCAGGCCGGAGATGACCATGGAAATAAGGACGTAGGTGCCGAACTTGGTGCGCTCGGCCATGCCGCCGGAAACGATGGTGGCGGCGGTGGCGGCGAACACGGACTGGAAGAACCAGAAGGTGTAGGTCCAGGGCAGGTCGGCCTCGGTGATGCCGCCGAGGGCGTACCCGGAGGTGCCGATGAACCCGCCGGCGTCCGCGCCGAACATGAGGGCGTAGCCGAACAGGAAGAAGATGATGGAACCTGCTGCGTAATCCAGGAAGTTCTTCATCATGATGTTGCCCGCGTTTTTGGCGCGGGTGAAGCCGCACTCGACGCAGGCGAAGCCGGCCTGCATGATCATGACCAGCGCGGCGGCGATCAACGTCCACAGAATGTTGGCGTTGGACTGGGTCAGGTACTCCACATCCTGCGCATAGGCAAAGGTGGGAGCCAGGACTGCTACCAAAGCGGCCGCGCCTATGGCGAGCCTCCTGGAAACATGGGTCGGGGACTTTCTCGAAAACATTGCAATACTCCTCTTTGAATGGAATGCGTTTCTAACCTGCCCCTCTCTTATCAAGAGTCGTGCCAATTACGGTTTTTATTGCTATTGGCGTAAAATCAGGCTTTTTGCCCGCCACACAGTGACCATATTTTTTCATTTTTGTGATAAAGTACATTTTTGCAGGGTGAAAATTACCCCAAAATTGTCAATATGTAAAAAATTGTCAAAAACCACAAAAAGTGACCGCCGGTCACAAGATTATAATGCAATATACGCTATCTCCTCGAAATCGTGACAAATCTTTTTATTGACAGATCGATCTTGAGGGTGTAGCTCTATTTCCCATGAACACAACCTTCGTTTCCAACGCATACTTTTCCAACTTTTATTTTTGGTATTGGTTTAGCCACGCCTGCGGGCTTGGAAGGGGTGCCGTGTAACCGAATGGTGGAACACACGTAAGCAAGAACTTCTCAAGGGCCGCAGGCAACAGCCGGCGGCCCTTGTTTTTTTACCGGCCGCCGGCCCCCCGCCGGCTCCTTGAGGGAAACAACTTCAAAGGAGAGAGAACATGCACATCGGTAAAGCCATCAGGTTGGAGCGCATCTTCAACCGCAACACGGGCCGGACCATCGTGGTCCCCATGGACCACGGCGTGACCGTCGGTCCCATCGACGGACTGGTCGACATGCGCGAGGCCGTGGGCCGCGTCGTGGACGGCGGGGCCAACGCGGTCATCGAGCACAAGGGGTTGGTCCGCTGCGGGCACCGCGCCCAGGGCAAGGACATCGGCCTGATCGTCCACCTGTCCGCCTCCACTTCCCTGTCTCCCTTCCCCAACGCCAAGTCCCTGGTCGCCTCGGTGGAGGACGCCATCCGGCTGGGCGCGGACGCCGTGTCCATCCACTGCAACCTCGGCGACGAGACCGAGGCCTCCATGCTCAACGATTTCGGCAAAATGTCCTCCGATGCCGCCAACTGGGGCATTCCGCTCCTGGCCATGGTCTACGCCCGCGGCCCCAAGGTGAAGAACGAGTACGACCCCGAGATCGTGGCCCACTGCGCCCGCGTGGGCACCGAACTGGGCGCGGACGTGGTCAAGGTCAACTACACCGGCGACAAAAAGACCTTCGCCCACGTGTGCGACGCCTGCTGCGTCCCGGTGGTCATCGCGGGCGGTCCCAAACTCGACAGCACCGAGGCGTTCCTCCAGATGGTCCACGATTCCCTGGAAGCCGGCGGCGCGGGCCTGTCCGTGGGCCGCAACGTCTTCCAGCACGAGAACCCCACCCGCCTGGTGGAGGCCCTGAACATGATCGTCCACGGCGACGAGTCCGTCGAGGCCGCGCTCAACCACCTCAACGCATAGCGGAAGCCCCATGAAAAAAGTCATCTTCAAATCCGTGCCCTTCGACAAGAACCTGGTCACCCTGGCGCTGGAGTCCGGCGTGGACGCCGTCATGGTCGACAAGGACCAGGCCGAGGCCGTCCGGGCGCTGGGGCGCGTGAACGTCATCACCCCCGAGGACATGCCCGTGGTCGAGCTGACCAAGAAGGCCGACGAGGACGTGGCCGTCAAGGCCATCAAGGCGGGCAAGGACGTGGTCCTCAAGAAGGGCTGGGAGATCATCCCGGTGGAGAACATCCTGGCCCAGGTGGACAGCCTGGCTCTGGAATGCGAATCCCTGGACCGGGCCCTGCTCGCCGCGGGCATCCTGGAGCGGGGCTGCGACACCATCGTGGTCCTGCCCGAAGGGGCCGCCGACCTGAAGCGAATCGTCGCCGAACTGAAACTCTCCCAAGGAACCATGGAACTTTCGACCGCCACCGTCACCGCCATCGAACCCACCGGCCTGGGCCACCGCGTCTGCGTGGATACCATCTCCATGCTCAAGCGCGGCCAGGGCATGCTCATCGGCAACTCCAGCGCCTTCTCCTTCCTGGTCCACGCCGAGACCGAATCCAACCCGTACGTGGCCGCACGGCCCTTCCGGGTCAACGCGGGCGCGGTCCACGCCTACGCCCAGATGCCCGGCGACAAGACCACCTATCTCGAAGAACTCTCGGCGGGCACGGACGTGCTCATCGTGGGCGCGGACGGGGCCACCTCCCTGGCCACCGTGGGCCGCGTCAAGGTGGAGGTCCGGCCCATGCTGCTGATCACCGCCGAGGTCAAGACCGCGAGCGGCGTGAAGACCGGCCAGGTGTTCCTGCAGAACGCCGAAACCATCCGCGTGGTCTCGGACAAGGGCGACCCCGTGTCCGTGGTCACCCTCAAGGTCGGGGACAAGATCCTCGTGCGCACCGACGAGGCCGGACGCCACTTCGGCATGCGCATCAAGGAAGACATCAAGGAAGGGTAGCGCCTGCGGCGCTCCCGGGGGAAGGGGAAAGGGAAACCCTTTGAAAAGGGCTTTCCCTTTCCCCTTCCCCCG
>NZ_JBGLYH010000067.1:0-18442 GCF_041414475.1 Pseudodesulfovibrio karagichevae | reverse complement strand
GGCGTCCTGCCCGCCACCGGTTCCGGGGGCCTGATCAGGCCCCCGGAACCGGTGGACGAACAATAAAAGTGTTACCCATGTACCCGGGCAGAACTGTTACCCATGTTTCCGGTTGCACAGGGAAACCCTTTCCAAAGGGTTCCCCTCTCCCCTTCCCCCGGCCGCCGGAGGCATCTCCCTCCCTAAAAATCGTGCAGAAAGCGGATGACCTGGGTGCGGATGTCGTCGCGGATGGCGCGGGCGGCGGCGAGTTGTTCCTCCAGCGAGCCGGTGACGTATTCGGGATCGGGGAAGGCCCAGTTGAGGCGTGTGGTTTCGGCGGGCAGGGGCGGCAGGTCCTTGAGCACGTCCGGGCCGGAGGTGGTGATCAGGTAGTGGTAGGGCTGGTGTTCGCGCAGCAGGTCGCGGACGTCGCTGGCCGTCTTGTCGCGGAGGTCGAAGTTCTCCTCGCGCATGACTTCGGTGACCAGGGGATCCACGGCGGTGGGCACGGTCCCGGCGCTGTGGGCCTCGAACCGGTCCTGGCCGAAGCGTTGCAGAAAGGCCTCGGCGATCTGGCTGCGTCCGCTGTTGTGTCGGCAGACGAAAAGTACGCGTATGCGGTCCATGGGAACAACTCCTTATGGGAACTGCTCTATCGCCGACAGGTTACAGCCGTAGGGCGTTCACATGGCCGGAGTGTATCAACTCTCCGGTAACGGGAGGCGTCAGTCGGTTTCGGGTTCGCCGAATCCGCCGCCGCCGGGCGTTTCGATGCGCACGCGGTCCCCGGCCCGCAGGGCGCGGTGGAACTTGCCGGGCTCGGGGTGGGGGGCGCCGTTTTCGCTGACCACGTTGCGGCCGGGCGAACCGGGCAGGCCGCCGCTCACGCCGAAGGGCGCGCGGGTGCGGCGCTCGGACAGGACCGTGACCTCGGCATCGGCCAGCAGTTCGATCTCGCGCACCAGGCCGTCCCCGCCCTTGTGGTCGCCTTGGCCGCCCGTGCCGCGCAGGATGGCGTATTCGCGTACGCGGAAGGGGTAGGCGTATTCCAGGGCCTCCACCGGGGTGTTCAGGGTATTGGTCATGTGCGAGTGCACGGCGGATTCGCCGTCGTGGGCAGGGCCCGCGCCCATGCCGCCCGCCAGGGTCTCGTAGTAGGCGAAGGGGCCCTTGGCGGTCCGCCCGCCGATGGTCAGGTTGTTCATGGTCCCCTGGGAGGCGGCGGGCATGGACTCGGGCAGGGCCTTGGCCAGCGCGCCGAGGAGCACGTCCACCAGCCGCTGGGAGGTCTCCACGTTGCCCCCGGCCACGGCGGCCGGAAACTCGGCGTCCACCACCGAGCCGGGCCGGGTGGTCACGGTCAGGGGGCGCAGGCAGCCCGCGTTGGCCGGGATGTCGCGGGCGGCCAGAGCGCGGAACACGTAGAGCACGGCGGACAGGGTGATGGCCCGGACCGCGTTGACGCTGCCGCGCACCTGGCCGTCGCTTTTGGAAAAATCGAGATGGGCGCGGTCGCCGGAGACGGTCATGGCCAGGCGGATGGCGACATCCTTGGCCCCCTGGCCGTCGTCCTCCAGGAAATCCTCGAATTCGTATGTCCCGTCCGGGATGGCGGCCACGGCCTGCCGGGTGATGCGCTCGGAGTAATCCATGAGCGCGCGGGCGTAGTGGGCGCAGGTGTTCAGGCCGTACTTGCCGATGCATTCGGCCATGCGCCGGACCCCGGTGACGTTGGCCATGAACTGGGCCGAGAAGTCGCCCTCGCGCTCCGCCGGGGTGCGCACGTTGTTCAGGATCAGGCGCATGAGCTCCCGGTCCACCTCGCCGCCGCGCACGATGCGCACGGGCGGGATGATCAGCCCTTCCTGGAACAGGGAGGTGGACAGGGGCATGGACCCGGAGGCCATGCCGCCCACGTCGGCGTGGTGGGCGCGGTTGGCCACGAAGAAGGCCGGTTTGTCGGCCCCTTTGGCGAAGACCGGGGCCACGATGGTGATGTCCGGCAGGTGGGTGCCGCCCTTGAACGGGTCGTTGAGCATGGCCATGTCGCCCGGTTCGAAGCCGCCGCGCTCGTCCATGGCCGCCATGGCGGACTTGACCGACAGGGGCATGGACCCGAGGTGCACCGGGATGTGCGCGGCCTGGGCGATCATGTCGCCGTCGGCGTCGAAGACAGCGCAGGACAGGTCGCGGCGCTCCTTGATGTTCGGCGAGAACGCGGTGTGCGTCAGGGTTACGCCCATCTCCTCGGCGATGGAGGAGAAGCGGTTCTTGAAGACTTCGAGGAGGACGGGATTGGTCTGCATGCCCGAATCTACCCGCAAGGAGGGCCGTCTGGCAACCTTGGGGGCTTTCGGGCAGGGCGTCGGGGGGCTAGGCCCGGCTCAGGGCTTCGAGCTTCCTGCGGGCCTCGTCCGGGTCCAGGCCGCGCTTGGCCGCGATCTGGGCCAGGTTGGCCTCGGCGTCGGACGGGCGCACGTAGATGGGCTCGATGGAGTCATTGGAGAACGCGGCCCGGTGGGCGGCTGCCAGGAGCTGCTCGGGCGCGGGGTTGTCGAAGGCGGCGTCGAGCGGGACGTAGCCGGGATTGGCGTCGAACAGGTCCGCGAAGAAGTCCGGGTTCTTGCGCAGGCCGCTGCCCATGAGGTGCGCCTCGGGGCCGCTGTCGGCCATGCGCTGCCTGGCCTGTTCCAGGGACAGGGAGTCCAGGGGGGCGATCTCGGTGAGGTCCGGGCAGCGGAAGGACTGCAGGTAGACCAGGCCGCGCCGGGCGTAGGTCAGGACGTGGAGCGGGCCGCTCAGGAGCGGGCCGGGCCCGGAGGCCAGCAGGGGCAGGTATTCCAGCCCGGCCAGAGTCAGGCCGAGTCCGGCGGCCACGCCTTCAGCGGCGGCCAGGACCAGGCGCAGGCCCGTGAAGCTGCCCGGGCCGCGCACGCAGGCGATGCGCCCGAGCGTCGAGGTGTCCAGGCCGAATTCGTCGAGCACGGATTGCAGGCCCGGCATGAGGAAGCGCACGGACTGGCCGGGCACGGTCCACTGGCGGGAAGCGAGCAGGGTCGTTCCGTCCGGGCCGGGCTGGCCCAGGACGAGCTGGAGTCGTTCCTCCGGGCCGGACAGGACCAAGGTCAGGTCGTGCGGGGGCGTGGTCTTGGGCATGGCCATGGGGTCGCCTAGCCGAGCAGCCTGCGCACGTCGTTGAAGATGGCCAGGCTCATGAGCAGGAGCAGGATGAGCAGGCCCACGCGCATGGACATGGCCTTCCAGCGTTCGTTGAGAGGCTTGCGGAAGACGATCTCCAGGGCGAAGAAGAGGATGTGCCCGCCGTCCAGCACCGGGATGGGCAGCAGGTTGATGATCGCCAGGTTGATGGAGATCAGCGCCATCATGCCGAGCAGGGCGTAGAGGCCGTTCTGGGCGGATTCGTGGACCATCTGGGCGAGCATGATCGGGCCGCCCACGGACTCCACCGGGATGAGCCGCTCGATGATGGACAGGAATCCCTTGACCACCACTTCGGACATGCCCCAGGTGTGCGACAGGGCGGGCATGACGCCGATGCCCTTTATAGGTTCGTAGCGCACCTTGCCCGCCTGGTTGATGCCGACCATGGGCACGGTGACGTCTTCGCCGAACAGGTTCTTGAAGGTGTTGACGTGGGGGGTGACGGTCAGGGTCAGCTTGTTGCCGGACCGGTCCACGACCACCTGGAGGGGCTTGCCCTCGGCGGCGCGGATGGTGTCGACCATCTGGGTCCAGGAGTCCACGGGCACGCCGTCTATGGCCGTGACCATGTCGCCCTTGACGAACCCGGCCGCGGCTGCGGGGGAGTCGGGCAGGACCCCGCCCACCAGGGGCAGGATCACGGCCTGGCCCTGGGCCAGGGCCAGGAACCAGTAGATCAGGAAGGCCAGTAGGAAGTTGAAGAACGGGCCGGCGGCCACCACGCAGAGGCGCTGCCAGGCCGGACGGTGTGAGAAGAGCTTGTCGTCCGGAAAGTCCGTCTCCTCCTCGCCCTGTTCGCCCGCCAGCGCCACGTAGCCGCCCAGCGGGACCATGGAGATCTTGTAGTCGGTCTTCCCCGAGGTGAAGCCGACCAGCTTGGGTCCGAAGCCCAGCGAGAAGGCCTTGACCCCCATGCCGAAGATACGGGCCACGACAAAATGCCCCAGTTCATGGAAAAATATAAGTCCGCCCAGGACCAGGACAATGGCGATGGTGCTCGTGATCATGCATTCCTCGTGGCGCCGCGTTGGTGAAAAAAGCGTGCGGCTCGGATAACTATAACCATTTTCGGCTGGTTGGCTAGAGGCGCGCCCTTGTTTCCCGCCGGACTTCGTCGTCCAGGGCCAGGACCGCCTCGGGCGTGGATACGTCGACAGGGACGTGGCGGTCAAGCCCGGTCTCGATCATGGCCGGGATGTCGGTGAAGCCGATGCGCTCCTTGAGGAAGGCGTCCACGGCGATTTCGTTGACCGCGTTGAGCGCGATGGGGTGGCTCGGCCCGGCGTCGAAGGCCTCGCGGGCCAGGCGCAGGCAGGGGAAGGCGTCCAGGTCCGGCTCTTCGAAGGTCAGGGTGCCCACTGTGGCCAGGTTGAGCCGGGGCACGTCCACGGTGACCCGCTCGGGGTAGCACAGGCAGTGGGCGATGGGCACCTGCATGTCCGGGTTGCCCAGGTGGGCCAGTTGGGAGCCGTCCACGTACTCCACCAGGGAGTGGACGATGGACTGGGGGTGGACGACCACGTCGACCATGTCCGGCGGCAGGCCGTACAAGTGGCAGGCCTCGATCAATTCGAGGCCCTTGTTCATCAGGGTGGCCGAGTCGATGGAAATTTTCGCGCCCATGCTCCAGTTGGGATGGGCCAGGGCCTGCTCACGGGTGACAGTCTCGAGGAACGCCCGGTCCCTGCCCCGGAACGGGCCCCCCGAGGCGGTCAGGATGAGGCGCTTGAGCTCGTCGTCCGAGCCGTGTCCGGCCAGCCCCTGGAACAGGGCGTTGTGCTCGGAGTCCACGGGCAGGATCACGGCCCCGGACGCCTTGCAGGCCGCGCGGATGAGATGCCCGCCCAGGACCAGCGATTCCTTGTTGGCCAGGCCGATCATCTTGCCCGCTTCGGCCGCCGCCAGGGTCGGCTCGAACCCGGCGGCCCCCACGATGGACGAGAGGACCAGGTCCATGTCGTCCAGGGCGGCCAGGCGCACGTAGGCGTCGGGGCCGACGAACAGCTCCGTGGGGCAGCCGTCCTCCACATAGGCGAAGTATTCGCGGCGCGCCGCGTCGTCGAGCACGGCGGCGTACCTGGGCTTGAAGCGATTGCACAGCCGGGCGAGTTTTTGGCCGTTGCGGCCGCCCGCCAGGGCCGTGACCGTGAACCGCTCCGGGTGCTTGGCCACCACCTTCAGGGCCGAGTCGCCGATGGAGCCGGTGGCCCCGAGGATGGCGAGCCTGCGCGGAAAGGGCGGGCACTCGACCGATGCCGGCCAGGCGGAAATGTAGGTTTTCATTGACGGCCCGGCCTAGGGGAAGAAGGGCTGGATCATGGCGATCAGCCCATAGGTGGGTATGACCATGAGCAGGCTGTCCACGCGGTCGAGCAGGCCGCCGTGGCCGGGCAGGATGGTCCCGGAGTCCTTGATGTCCAGGGAGCGCTTGAGCGCGGACTCGAAGAAGTCGCCCAGCTGGGCGGCCACGTTCAGGGCCATGCCGAGGAGCATCCACTTCCACCAGGCGACCTCGGGCAGGCCGAGGAAGAGCCCCCAGGCCATGGTGCCCGCAGTGCAGACGGCCATGCCGCCCAGCGACCCGGCCCAGGACTTCTTGGGGCTGATGCGCGGCCAGATCTTCTTCTTGCCGAACAGGGACCCGGCGTAGAAGGCGGCGGTGTCCGAGAGCACGGCCGCGCCCAGGACGAGCAGGATTTCCAGCCGGTCGAAATACAGGAAGAAATGAAAATTCAGCGGGATGTAGAACAGCCCGGCCAGGAAGATGGCCGCGTGCCGGTAGGAGGCGGCCACGTCCTTGTTGTAGCGCAGCAGGAAGACCATGGACGAGGCCCAGAAGGCCAGGGCCAGGATGACCGCCGGATAGCGGGCGTCCCCGGTGGTGTAGGCCCCCATGAGCAGGAAGGTGCAGGCCGCGCCCAGCGATTTGAAGGCGGTCATGGACTGCACGGGCCGGAACATGGAGTAGAATTCCCACAGGGTCAGGACGCTGAACAGGGCGAGAACCGCGAACAGGACCCATCCCTGGAAGATGAGGGCCAGGGCGGGGAGCATGGCCAGGACGGCGCTGGTGGCGATTCGTTGCTTGTGCGGGGAGATATCCATGGATGATTTCAGCGGTTAATGGTGATTTCGCATTGGGTGCGAATCCGTTTTCTCTACGCTATTTGACGGCAGGGGGCAACACGCCGGGCCGCCGAATGGACGCGGGCGGTTCATTCGCCGTCCAGCTGGTCGCCGGTCCTGCCGAAGCGGCGCTGGCGGCCGTTCAGGTCCTCGATGGCCTTTTCCAGTTCCGCCGGGGTGAAGTCCGGCCAGTAGATGTCCGTGAAGTAGAACTCGGCATAGGCGGACTGGAACAGCAGGTAGTTGGACAGCCGCAGCTCCCCGCTGGTGCGGATGACCAGGTCCGGGTCGGGCTGGCCCGCCGTCCACAGCTCGTTCGCGAAGGATTCTTCGGTGATGTCCTCCGGGGAAACGCCCTGGGCCGCGAGCGCCCGGGCCGCGCGGAGGATCTCCTCCCGGCCCGAGTAGTTGAGGGCCAGGTTCAGGGTCATGTCCGTGCACTCGGCGGTCTGGCGCATGACGTGCCTGAGCACCTGGCGGACGGCCAGGGGCATGTCGCCGATGTCGCCCAGGACCTTGAGGCGGATGCCCTGTTCCCTGAGGCTCTTCTCCTCCCGCTTGAGGAAGGTGGTCAGCAGGTCGAACAGGGTCCGGACCTCGTCCTTGGGGCGCGACCAGTTCTCCTTGGAGAAGGTGTACAGGGTGAGGTGGCGCACACCGAGCTCGCGGCAGCGGGTGACGACGGCGCGGGCCGCCTCGGTCCCGGCCCGATGGCCGTCGGATCGCTGCAGCCCGCGCTGTTTCGCCCACCGGCCGTTGCCATCCATGATGATGGCTATGTGGGTGGGAATATGCATGGTGCTCAAGGGTGGTCCTAGATTTCCAGAATCTCTTTTTCCTTGGCGGCCATGACCTCGTCGGCCTTCTTGACATAGTCGTCGGTCATCTTCTGGACGTCGCCTTCGCTGCGGCGCAGGTCGTCCTCGGAGATGTCCTTGTCCTTTTCCATCTTCTTGAGCGCGTCGTTCATGTCGCGGCGCACGTTGCGGATGGCGATCTTGGCGTCCTCGGTGTATTTCTTGGCCACCTTGACCAGCTCCTTGCGGCGCTCCTCGGTCAGGGGCGGGATGACGATGCGGATGATCTTGCCGTCGTTGACCGGGTTCAGGCCCAGGTCGGACGTCTGGATGGCCTTTTCGACCGCCCCGAACGCGCCCTTGTCCCAGGGCTGGATGGTGATGGTCTTGGAGTCGGGCACGGACACGGAGGAGAGCTGGCTGATGGGCGTGGGCGTGCCGTAGTAGTCCACCATGAGGGTGTCCACCAGGGCGGTGGTGGCGCGGCCCGTGCGCAGTTTGCCGAAGTCCTTGTCCAGGGCGCTGATGGCGCCGGCCATTCTCTTCTTGCCGTCGTCGAGTACGGTTTTCATATTAGTCTCCTTGAACAGTCGTTCCGATGGTTTCACCGTTGGCGGCCCTGCGGATGTTGCCTTCCTTGTACAGATTGAAGACGATGATCGGCAGGTTGTTGTCCCGGGCCATGGAGATGGCCGTGGAGTCCATGACGCCGAGCCGCTTTTCCAGGGTTTCCATGTACGAGACGGTCTCGTACTTGACCGCGTCCGGGAATTTGACGGGGTCCTTGTCGTACACGCCGTCGACCTTGGTGGCCTTGAAGATGGCGTCGCACTTGAGCTCGAGCGCGCGCAGGGCTGCGGCCGAGTCCGTGGTGAAGTATGGGTTGCCGGTGCCGGCGGCGCAGATGACCACGCGGCCCTTGTCCATGTGCCGCAGGGCGCGGCGGCGGATGTACGGCTCGGCCACGTCGGCCATGGACAGGGCGGTCATGACCCGGGTGTCGCAGCCGTTCTTTTCGAGCGCGTCCTGGACGGCCAGGGCGTTCATGACCGTGGCCAGCATGCCCATGTAGTCGCCCTGGGCGCGGTCCATGCCCTTGGCCGAGGCGGCCATGCCGCGAAAGATGTTGCCGCCGCCGATGACGAGCGCCATCTGCAGGCCGGTGGCGGCCACTTCGGCGATCTCCTTGGCGAACTGCCCGATGGCTTCGGGCTCGATGCCGAACTGCTGGTCCCCGGCCAGGGCCTCGCCGCTCAGTTTGAGTAGAATCCGCGAATAACGCGTCTTGGTCATTGGTACCCCTGCGTGTAAGAAAGGTTGCGAAACGATCTCGCCCAAAGGCGATAGCATGTTTTTCAGACAAAAAAAACGGGCCGTAAGGCCCGTTTTCATTTTTTCGGCTGTTCGGTTACTCGGCCTTTTCACCGAGCGCCAAGCGGTGGAAGCTGGCCACGGTGCCGCCTTTCAGGATCTGCTTGATGGTCTGCTTGTCGTCCTTGATGAAGGCCTGTTCGATCAGGCAGACGTCCTTGTAGAACTTGTTCAGGCGACCCACGACGATCTTCTCGGCGATGGCTTCGGGCTTGCCCTCGTCCATGGCCTGCTTGATATACAGGGCCTTTTCCTTCTCCAGGGTCTCGGCGGGCAGCTCCTCGGGGGAGATGCAGGCCGGGTTCATGGCGGCCACGTGCATGGCCACGTCCTTGGCGACCTCGGCGTCGTCGGTGCCCTTGAGCTCGACGATGACGCCGAGCTTGTTGTTGGAGTGGATGTACACGCCCAGCACGCCGTCGGTGGTGACCTTGGCGAAGCGGCCCACGCCCATGTTCTCGCCCAGCTTGGCGATCAGGTCGGTGACGTCGGCCACCTCGGCGGGCAGATCTTCGGCGGTGCCGGAGGTCACGTCCAGACCGGCGATCTTCTCGGAGAGCGCGTTGGCGAAGGCGACGAAGTCGTCGCCCTTGGCGACGAAGTCGGTCTCGCAGAGCAGCTCGGCGATGACGGCGGTCTTGCCGTCCTCGGAGACGTACGGGGTGACCAGACCTTCGGAGGTGGCGCGTCCGGCCTTCTTGGCGGCCTTGGACAAGCCCTTCTCGCGAAGGTACATGACGGCCTTTTCCTCGTCTCCGGCGGACTCGGCCAGGGCCTTTTTGCAATCCATCATGCCCGCGCCGGTTTTCTCGCGCAGGGCCTTAACTTGTGCGGCAGTGATCGACATTATTCTCTACTCCTCGGAAGCGGCTTCGGCGGGAGCCTCGGCCTTCTCTTCGGTTTCGGTTTCCGCGACAGGGGCGGCTTCGGCGGCAGCCTTGGCTTCGACCTTGGCGTTGGCCGCGTAGTCCTTCTGCATGGCGGCGCCTTCGAGGCAGGCGTCGGCCATGTGGGTGGCGAACAGCTTGATGGCGCGGATGGCGTCATCGTTGCCCGGGATGATGTAGTCGACCATGTCCGGGTCGCAGTTGGAGTCGACCACGGCCACGACCGGGATGCCGAGCTTGCGGCATTCCTGGATGGCGATCTGCTCGCGCTTGGGATCGATGACGAAAGCGGCGCGCGGGGCGTCGTTCATGTCCTTGATGCCGCCCAGAGCCAGGTTCAGCTTCTTGACCTCGCGGTTCATGCCCACGGCTTCCTTCTTGGTGTAGCGGGAGATGGAACCGTCCTCGAACATCTGCTCGAGGGTCTTGAGGCGGTCGATGGACTTCTTGATGGTCTGGAAGTTGGTCAGGGTGCCGCCCATCCAGCGATGGGTGACGAAGAACATGCCGGCGCGCTCGGCCTCGGCCTTGACGGACTCCTGGGCCTGGCGCTTGGTGCCGATGAACAGCACCTTGCCGCCCTTGGCCACGGTGTCGACGATGAAGTCATGGGCGGTGGCAAACATCTTGACGGTCTGCTGCAGGTCCATGATGTGGATGCCGTTGCGGGCGCCGAAGATGTAGGGGCGCATTTTGGGGTTCCAACGGCGGGTCTGGTGGCCGAAGTGGACGCCGGTCTCCAGCATCTGCTTCATAGTAACGTAAGCCATGATAATCTCCTGGGTTTTTCGTCCATCCCGCGGTCCAATAAGGAGCCCGTGCCATCACGGGCCACCCGGAGTTATGGGCGGGATGTGTGAATTTAAAGTCGGGGGTACTTAACGCATGAACGTGGGCTTGGCAAGGGGGAAATTGCGGTTTATCCCGGTTTGCAACCTTTTCCGGGCCGTTATTTTTCGCCGAACGCCCGCCCCATCAGCCGCTTGCCCAGCCCGCCGAAGTCCTTGGGCGCGTAGCCGAAGACCTCGTTCCAGACCTCGGTGGACTCCATGCAGAAGTAGAGTTGCTCCTCCATGCCGTGGGCGCGCAGCCGGTCGACCATGAACTGGAACTGCTCCACGCGCAGGGGACGGAGCAGGCGGGCCTTGCCGTCCAGGCCGGGGATGAATTCATTATATATGTACGTGGTCTCCGGAAACTTGTCCTCGATGATCGGGGTCAGCTGGGGCATGCAGCGGAAGGAGCCCAGCGACATGTAGGCGATCTGCTCCGGCTTCACATAGTCGAAGATGCGGTCGATGATCTCGCCGTAGCCTTCGCGCCAGCCGTCGAAACGGATGATCGGGTCGAAGTGCAGGCAGACCCTGAAGCCCGCCTCGGCGCAGGTCCGGGCCGCCTCCAGCCGCTGCGTCAGCGTGGATACGCCGAACTCCTCGTGCTCGTTGATGAACGGGGCGTTCAGGGACCAGGCGGGCAGGACGCGGTCCGTGCGCGTGGTCCCGTCCATCCAGGACAGGTCCACCACCTTGGACTTCAGCTCCAGAACCACGTTGTCGTAGTCCTCCAGGAAATGGACCAGGTCGCGGCTGTAGCCGGTCAGGTGCTCCAGGGCCAGGGAGTCGGTGAACTCGCCGGTGCCTACCCGGTAGCGGGTGTCGCGGTCCGCGCCGAAGCCGTCGGCCAGCTCGCGGAACAGGTCGTCCTGGTTGGCCCAGACCTTGAGCACCCGGTCCTGGAAATAGGCCTGGAGGATGCAGTAGGAGCAGGCCATGGGGCAGTTCTCGCCGATGTGGATGATCCTGTAGCCGCAGCAGTGGTAGGCGCGGGTGCCGGGACAGAAGCGCAGGAAGCGCCCCTTGTACTCCTTGAGGTACACGGCCTGGGTGTCGCCCTGGTCGAAGACCACGCGGTCCTGGTCGGGCGGGATCACGGTCCACGGGATGTCCGCCCGGCCGCCCTCGGCCAGCCGCTCGCGGACCCGGCGGGCGATGGGCGTGCCGGTCATGGACTCGTCCACGAACACCTGGCCGATCTTGCGCAGATGGCTGGGCAGGCTAGTCATTGTCGCCGCCCGGATGGAACACGGTTTTCCAGGCCGGGTTGTCGGCCATTCGTTGCAATTCCTCCACGGCCCGGGCGAGATGGTCCGGGTCCTTGACCCGCACGGACAGCTCGGCCCCGTCGGTCTCGAAATTGTCGGGCTGGGCCAGCTTCCAGGCCGTGCCGCCGGTGACGGTCCGGGCCGCCGCCTCGAAACGTTCGCGCAGCCGGGACAGCTCGGGGTGGCGGACCTGGCGGGCCGCGGCGCACAGCCGGGCGATGGCGTCCTTGGGCGACAGCCCCTGGTCGAGGAGGGCGGGCATGCCGGCCCTGTCCATGACCTCGGCAACGGGGCACCCGGCCATGCGGGCGGCCTCGTACAGCCAGGTCAGGACGTTGACCGCGTTGGAGCGGGACCAGGTCATGCCCGCGAACAGCGGCATGACCGCATCGCGGTCGGCATCGTTCATACGGGCCAGGACCATTCCGGAGGCCAGCGGAAGGGTGCCGCTCCCGAGGAGCTCCCGCCACGCTTCGGGCAGGGAGAGCCAGTCCAGGAGCAGGCGGGCGTCCTTGGACTTGGCCCTGACCCCGAGCCGGGGCAGGATGTCCTGTTCCAGGTCCGCTCTGTCCAGGAGCGGGGCGAAGTATTGCACGGCCTTGAAGCGCATGGCGTCGTCGAGCTGCCGGTGGGCGTTGTCCGCCAGATAGAGCAGGCCCAGCGAGACGTCGTCCGCGCCCTCGACCATGCGCGCCAGCACGGGGCGGTCCAGTTCCGCCAGGATGGCCAGCCGGGCGCCGCCCGCGGCCAGGGTCGGCCCCTCGGTTCCGTTGTACACCAGGACCGGGGCGGACTGGCCGAATTCCGCGATGGAATCTTTCAACGATTCCGAAATACTGCCCGACCAGAAAAGGTGGCCGCCCCCGGTATGGATGGCCTTGGTCGAGGACATGAAAATCTCGCTTGTGAGCTGCAATGCGGACTCCTGGAAGTTTCTCTCAATGTCGCGACAACGGATTGATATTGTTTGCGAAAGAGGGTATTTTATGAAGAAGCTCGTAGAAAAATAACGTTATTTCAAGTGGTTGGAATAAAGTTGGAGAGCTGGCAACACTTGACATTCTCGCGTTGGTCTTCCTATAGGACTAAACCCGTAAAAAACCAAGTGCTGTGCTTTTCGCGGGGCGAAAGCGGCTCCGCGACACCGATAAGGACAACCAGAAACGATGTGGAGTGAAGTATGCCTGACCTCAAGACCCAAAGAACGTATGCACTCGTCGGTCACGGCGGTAGCGGCAAAACCACCGTCGCCGAGATGCTGCTTTTCAACTCGGGAGTTGTAAACCGCCTCGGCAAAGTCGAAGAGGGGAACACCGTCCTCGACTTCGAGCCCGAGGAAATCAAGCGTCGCGGTTCGATTCAGCCCGGTTTCGCCAGCTTCAAGTGGAACAAGAACGACCACTTTCTCATCGACACCCCCGGTGACTCCAACTTCGCGGGTGATCTTTCCTACTCCCTGACCGCCGCCGACGGCGTGGTCATGGTCATCGACGCCGTGGACGGCGTCAAGCCGCTGACCCGCAAGGTCTGGGCCCTGGTCCAGGAGATGGGGCTTCCCTCCATGATCGTCATCAACAAGATGGACCGCGACCGGGCCGATTTCGACATGGCCTTCAACGGCATCCACGATGCCCTGGGCGCGCGTCCGGCACTGCTTTACTATCCCATCGGCTCCAAGGAGAATTTCAAGGGCGTGGTGGACATGCTGTCCGGCAAGGCCCTGATGTTCGGCGCGGACGGCGCGGTCACCGAGGGCGAGATCCCCGGCGACATCGCCGACGAGGTCGAGACCATCCGCGAGACCATGATCGAGAACATCGCCGAATCCGACGAAGACCTCATGGAGAAATATTTCGAGGAAGGCGAACTGGCCCCCGAGGACATCACCAAGGGCCTCCAGGCGGGCGTCGCCTCCGGCGAGCTCGTCCCGGTGGTCGTCTGCTCCGCCCTGAACTGCCAGGGCGGCCAGATGATCCTCGACACCGTGCAGAACCTGCTCCCTGGCCCCCTGGTCCACAAGCCGTGGCTGGGCGAGGACGGTTCCGAACTGGCCAGTTCCCCGGACGAGCCCCTGGCCTGCTTCGTCTTCAAGACCCAGGCCGACCCGTTCGCGGGCCAGCTGACCGTGGTCCGCGTCCTGGCGGGCCAGCTCTCTCCCGACTCCCAGCTGGTCAACACCGACAACGGCGAGAAGGAACGCGTGGGCCAGCTCCTGCTCATGACCGGCAAGGAACAGACCCCGGTCAAGACCCCCATGGGTCCGGGCGCCATCGTCACCCTGGCCAAGCTCAAGAACACCCACACCGGCGACACCCTGGTGGAAAAGGGCGAGTTCAAGCTGGCCAAGCCCGCCCTGGCCCCGCAGCTGATCACCTTCGCCCTGGCCCCCGAGGAAAAGGGAGACGAGGACAAGGTCTACGCCGCCGTGGCCAAGCTGCTCGAGGAGGACATCACCCTGACGCTCGGCCGCGACGAGGAGTCCGCCGACATCCTGCTCTCGGGTATGGGCCAGAACCACATCGAAATCTCGGTCGAGAAGGCCAAGCGCCGCTACAAGACCGCCATCCTGCTCAAGACCCCCAAGGTCCCGTACCGCGAGACCTTCAAGACCGGCGCCCGCGAAATCCAGGGCCGCCACAAGAAGCAGTCCGGCGGACGCGGCCAGTTCGGCGACTGCTGGATCCACGTCGCCCCCAGGGCGTCCGGCGAAGGCTACGAGTTCGTGGACCAGATCGTGGGCGGCTCCATCCCCCGCCAGTTCATCCCGGCGGTGGACAAGGGCGTCCAGGAGACCGCCGCGCGCGGCGTGCTTGCCGGATACCCGGTCATTGACTTCCAGGTGACCCTGTACGACGGCAGCTACCACAACGTGGACTCCTCGGAAATGGCCTTCAAGGTGGCCGGTTCCCTGGCCTTCAAGAAGGCCTGCGAAAAGGCCAAGATGGCCCTGCTCGAACCGATCATGCTGGTCACCGTGGCCGTGCCCGACTCGTTCATGGGCGACGTCATCGGCGACCTGTCGTCGCGGCGCGGCAAGGTGCTGGGTTCCGACTCCCAGGCAGGGATCACCGAGGTCAAGGCTCACGTGCCCATGGCCGAGATGCTGCGCTACGCCCCGGACCTCAACTCCATGACCGGCGGCCAGGGCACCTTCTTCATGGAGTTCGCCGCCTATGAGGAATGCCCGCCCCAGGAGACCGAAAAGGTCATCGCGGCCAACAAGAAGCACGACGCCGAGTAATCCGGCTCCAAAATCGAACAAAAAGGGCGACGGCTTGGACCGTCGCCTTTTTTTTGTCATTGTTTCATGCAGTCTTTTGGTTTACTTACAGGGGAGTTTGCTCAACAAGGACGGATCATGTTTCGACGACTGTTTTTCACCATACTGCTCGTACCGGTGACCATCTGGTACTCGCTGAAGATGCTCAGCGTGGACCCGGAGACGGCCACGCCCGAGGAATACGACCGCTGGGGGCTGGCCTGGGGGGCCGCCGCCGTGAAGCTTTCGGGCGTCAGGATCGAGGCGGACATGGGCGACGTGGACCCGAAAGGGCACTACGTGTTCATCGGCAACCACCAGTCCAATTTGGACATTCCCGTGCTCTTCTACCTGCTCAAGGGCAACCGCATCCGGTTCGTGGCCAAGAAGTCCCTGTTCGAGATTCCCATCTACGGCAAGGCGCTCGGCCACGCCGGGCACATCTGCATCGACCGGGGCAACCGGCGCGCGGCCATGCAGTCCCTGAACGAGGCCGTGGAGACCGCCAAGGCGGGCATCTCTCCGCTGATCTTCCCGGAGGGCACGCGCAACCTGGATCTGAGCAAACTCATGGATTTCAAGATCGGGGCCATGATCCTGGCGCTCAAGGCCGGGCTGCCCGTGGTCCCGTTCGTCATGACCAACACCGGGCGCGTCATGGGCAAGGGCGATTTCTTCATCGACAACCGGCCCGTGGTCCGGTTCAAGGCGCTGCCGGTCATCGACCCGGCGCAGTATTCCCTCAAGGAACGCGAACGGTTCAAGGACGACCTGTACGCCATGATGAACACGGCGTACCAGGAACTGCTGGCAAAGGGGTAGGGGCATGGTCGAAAAGTCCTTCACACTCTATCCGCTGGGCGGGCTCGGCGAGATCGGCATGAACTGCATGCTCTACCGGACCGACAGATCGTTGGTCATGGTCGACTGCGGCCTGATGTTCCCGGAGGACTACCATTTCGGCGTGGACGTGGTCATTCCCTGCTTCGATTTCGTCCTGCGCAACAAGAAGATGCTCAACGGCATCGTCCTGACCCACGGCCACGAGGACCACATCGGCGCGCTGCCCTGGCTGCTGCAGAACGTGGACGTGCCGGTCTACGGCTCGGAGTTCACCCTCGGCCTGGTGGAGAACAAGCTGCGCGAGCACGACCTGGACCGCTGGGCCGACCTGCGTCCCGTGCGTCCCTACGACCGGCTCCTGCTCGGCGACTTCCGCTTCAATTTCTTTCCGGTCTGCCACTCCATCATCGAGGGGTTCGGCCTGGGCATCGAGACCCCGGCGGGCCGGGTGGTGCATACCGGCGACTTCAAGATCGACCGCAACCCGCTGGGCGGCCACGCTACCGACCTGGCCGCGTTCCGCAAGTTCTCGGACGAGGGCGTGCGGTTGATGCTCTCGGACTCCACCAACGTGGGCAGCGAGGGGTTCGCCCTGACCGAGCGGGAGATCAAGGTCTCCCTGCGCGAGATTTTCAACACGGCTAAGGGGCGCATCCTGGTATCTCTCTTTTCCAGCCACATCCAGCGCATCCAGGAGATCTTCGACCTGGCCGACGCCGAAGGGCGCAAGGTGGCCGTCTCGGGCAAGTCCCTGCACCGCAACATCGAGCTGGCCCGGGATCAGGGCCACCTCAAGGTGCCCAAGGGCACGTTCATCGAACTGGACGCCCTGGAGCAATACGGCGACTCCCAGCTGGTCCTGCTGGTCACCGGCTCTCAGGGAGAGCCCCTGGCCGCCCTGTCGCGCATCGCCATGGGCGAGCACCGGCAGCTGTCCGTGCGGCCCGACGACCTGTTCATCCTCTCCTCGCGGTTCATCCCCGGCAACGTCAAGGCCATCAACCGGGTGATCAACAACCTCTATCGCCTCGGGGCCGAGGTCCTGTACGAGAAGATGCACGGCATCCACGCCTCGGGCCACGCCCATGCGGGCGAGTTGACCCTCATGCTCCAGACCGTGCGGCCCGAATATTTCATCCCCGTGCACGGCGAGTACCGCCACCTGGTCAAGCACCGGCGGCTGGCCGTGGACTGCGGCGTGGAGGACGAGAAATCCCTGGTCGTGGAGAACGGCCAGCCCGTGACCTTCCATGAGGACGGGGCCATCGAGCTGCCGCAGCGCATCGCGGCGGACAAGATCCTGGTGGATGGCAAGGGCGTGGGCGACGTGGGCCAATCCGTGCTCAAGGAACGCCAGCTCCTGGCGGGCGAGGGCATGGTCATCGTGGTTCTGGTGGTGGACGAGGCCTCGGGCGAAATCTCCATGGGCCCGGACATCATGAGCAAGGGGTTCGTCTTCGAGCAGCAGTACATGCATCTGCTCGACGACGCCAAGTGCATCGTCCTGGACGTGCACGAGAACATCCCGCCCGGCGATACGGCCAAGCTCAAGGAGCGCATCCGCTCGGCCCTGCGCCGGTTCTTTCGCAAGGTGCTGGGCCGCGACCCGGTGGTCGTGCCTTTGGTCATTTCCATTTAGAGGGGTGGACTTCATCCCGATGTTGGGCTAGATATTCCAATAAACCGAGAGAGATGCTTTTTTCGAGAGGATAACCGACATGAAACGAATTCTGCTTGCTGCGGCCATGACGGCCATGATTTCCCTGCTCGCCGCCTGCGGCGCACAGAAAAACGACCTCGATTCCGGATGGGCGATGGTCAAGCAGGGCGACTGCGCCGGAGCCCAGGTCTACCTGGACAACACCATCGCCCAGCCCGAGAGCGCCATGGACCTGGCCTACGCCTATTATCTCAAGGGCCAGTGCGCCGAGAAGGCCTCCGATTACGCGACCGCCTACGAAAACTTCTACGCGGCCAAGATCGTGGCCTGCTACGTGGTCAGCCACCAGACGCACGTCAACATGGATACCTACGCCCGCAGCGACTATTGCCAGCGGATCATCCCGGCCAAGCTCGAGGCCCTGTCGGCCAAGATCGACGACCCGGCCAAGGTCGAGCACATCGAGGGCAAGGTCAACGGCATCCTGCGGGCCGACTACCTCAAGCGATTCGACAAGCGTGTGAACTAGCATATCCGAACGCCCCGCCCTGCGGGGCGTTTTTCGTGGCGCATCCTGCAACCGGGGAGGGCGACATGGCGTTGGCGGACTACACGGCGAGCATCGACCACCTGCAAAAGGCGCTGGGCAAGGCGTATGCCGACGAGCCCTGGCTGCTGAACATGCCGGGCCGGTCCGTGGCCTGCAAGATCGACCACTACTACTACCTCGCGGTCATGCCCGGTTTTATCGAGACTCTCGCCTGCCTGGGCGGCATGTTCCCGGCCCAGGTCCGCGAAGCCCTGGTCAGGACCGGCAACCTCATCACCAGGGCCCCGGAACGCGACCCGCTCCTGCCCCTGACCGTCTCCTGGGGCGGCCGCTCCGTCACCCTGACCGGCGCGTTCGTCGACGCCGACTTCATCGACCGCGCCGTCAAGACCTACGGCGGATTCGGCGCCATCCTCAACGTCTCGGACCTCAAAATCTCCGCCGCCGACCGCGACCGCATCGAGGCGCTCTTCCAGGACAAAACCCCGCCCCAGACGCTGGCGTATTTTTAGCGCCTCCGGGCCTCCAGCCGTTGGCGAGTCTTCGAGCTTTACGGATGAGGACAGCAGCGATCGGCCGGGGGAAGGGGGAAAGGGAACCCTTTGAAAAGGGCTTCCCTTTCCCCCTTCCCCCGGACCCCCATC
>NZ_JBGLYH010000066.1:0-18908 GCF_041414475.1 Pseudodesulfovibrio karagichevae | reverse complement strand
AGCCAGCGAGTTGCCTCGCTGGCTCCATGAATACAATTATTACAGGAATCATTCGGCGTTACAGCATAAAACGCCTATCAGCCGATTGGGAGCCGCTGTGAACAACGTCTTGCAACTCCACATCTAGGCCCCGCTTCCGATTGTCCGTCGTTGTAAGTGATATTGCCTTGCCGCGTCCGGCCCGTCATCCCCCCCCCCAACAAGCCCTCCCAAGCTCGCTGGAGTGCCTTGGACGCCCCGCGTCCAACAGCGGCTCTCTTTGCAGGGCGTCCCGAACCCAGGCGCACCCTCCCGATAATCCACGCCCGCCACATCCGAGAGACCGAAGAGGAGTAGACCAGCTTGAGCCCTGGATCGACGGCCTAGAAGCCGACCGCGAAGGGGTGGCGGCTCTCACCACGGGACCCGGCGTACTCTCAAAGCGGCTCGCCTCCCGCAAAGGCGCGCCCTCTACTTTTCCTGGGGTGGAGCCGCCCCGAGCGGATCGGATTCTCGCCGACGATCTCTCGGGCGGCCACACCACGCGCAAGGCCCTTTTTTGGTTCTTTTTTGGGCAAGCAAAAAAGAACCGCCGCCCGCGCAGGGCATGGAGAATTGTGTGGGGCTTCAGCCCCGCACAGCGGCTCTCGCGCCGCAGGCGCGCATCTTTCCATCAATCGCCGCCCCTTGGGCGGCTTTCCTTACCACCTCTCCCCATCCTTTCTATGAACACATGGCTGAGATTGCCCCTCCCAAGGGCCAATCCACCCTTTGACTCCCCTACGGGAGTGTGGGAAAATCATTGCCATGTTCAACGTGACGGCCATTATCGCCGAAGAACTCATCCGCAAGGCCGAGCAGGAAGGCAAATTCGAGGACCTGGAAGGCATGGGCCAACCCCTCAAGCCGGACGAGGCCGCGAACCTGCCGCCGGAACTGCGCATGGCCTACCGGATTCTGAAGAGCTCCGGGCACCTTCCCGCCGAGGTTCTGGAAGAGAAGGAGATCACCTGCGCCATCGACCTGCTCGAACACATGGAGGACGAGCAGGAGCGGTACCGGCAGGTCCAGAAGTTGAACGTGATGATCATGCAGATGAACGAGCGGCGCCGCCGCCCGATAACCCTGGATACGTCCAGCGACTACTACCGCCGCATTGTCGAAAAGGTGCGCCTGGCCGAGGAACGGTACGGCAAACACGATGGCGATGCGGTCAACCAAAGGTAATACATGCACAAATTCGGTATGATCGCCCTGATCGGGCCGCCCAACGCGGGCAAATCCACGCTGATGAACACCTACCTCGGGCAGAAGGTGGCCATCGTCTCGCCCAAGCCGCAGACCACGCGCAACCGCATCAGCGGCATCCTGACCACGGACGACGCCCAGCTCATCTTCCTGGACACGCCGGGCATCCACCGGCTGCGCGGCAAGATGAACCGCTTCCTGCTCGAATCGGCCTGGAACGCCCTGGCCTCGTCCGACGCGGTGGTGGTTTTGCTGGACGCGGCCCTGTACTGCGCCAAGCCGCACCTGCTGGACAAGGAGATCGCCCCGCTGGTCAAGCCGGTCAGCGAGGCGGGCCGCCCGGTGCTGGTGGCCGTGAACAAGATCGACCGCATCAAGGAGAAAGACCAGCTGTTGCCGTTCATGGCCCGGCTGGCCGAGCTGTGGCCCGAGGCCGAGTTCGTGCCGGTGTCGGCGCTCAAGGGCAAGGGCACGAGCGATCTGCTCGAGCGCATCCTGGCGCACACGCCCGAGGGGCCGCAGATGTTCCCCGAGGACCAGATTTCCACCCTGCCGATGCGCTTCATGGCCTCGGAGATCATCCGCGAGAAGCTGTTCTATTCGCTCAGGCAGGAACTGCCTTACTCCACGGCCGTGGAGATCGAGGAATGGGACGAGAAATCCCGCGAGGACATGGTCGTCGTCAACGCGGTCATCTACACCTCGCGCAAGAGCCACAAGGGCATGATCATCGGCAAGCAGGGCGCGAACCTCAAGGAGATCGGCTCCCAGGCCCGCAAGGACATCGCGGAGCTCATCGGCCAGAAGGTCCACCTGGAGCTGTGGGTCAAGGTCCGCGAGGGCTGGACCGAGGACCCGGGCTTCCTGCGAGCCATGGGACTGGGCGAATAGCCCGAGGGAAAGAACGCCAAAACGGCGAAGGGGGTGCGGTCCGCATGGATCGCACCCCCTTCGCCGTTTCGGGCGGGACGGCTACTCGTTGCTTTCAAAGCCCTGGCTGGCCTTGTAGGCCTCCCACTCCTCGTGGGACACCGAGCCGTCCTTGTTGGTGTCGGCCTGGTCGAAAACCGAGGTGTCGCCGTCGGAAAAGGCCACCAGGAACTCGCCCTTGGACATGCTCCCGTCCACGTCCACGTCCAGGGACTGGAAGCAGACGTTGTAGTTGGTCTTCGCGGCGACGGGCTGGCAGAACAGCAGGGCGAAGGCCAATGCTAAAAACAGTTTCTTCATCAATTACTCCGGATAGTTCAGCTTCTTAGCCTTCGATAAAGCCGGTGACCACGGAGATGAACTTGTCCAGGGACTCCTTGGCGTCCTGGCCGCTCTCCACGGACTCGGCATAGCACCTGAGCAGGTAGCGCTTGAGGATCAGCTTGTTGGCCGATTGCAGGGCGGAACGCACGGCCCGCACCTGGACCAGGATGTCCTGGCACTCCTTGCCGGATTCGATCATGCCCTGGATGCCGCGCACCTGTCCTTCGATGCGTTTCATGCGGGACAACACGTTTTTCTTCAGGGCCTGTTCTTCGGCGCACAGGTGCTCGTCCATCTCTTTCTCCTTTGTCTCAAACCATGTTCCCATTGCCCTGCCGTGCGCTTTACCGTACTGTCGTAGGGTATTGTCCACCGCATATTCGGGGGTTCCTACCGTGTCAATTTCCCAATCGAAAATAGTGCTGCTCAACCTGATGGAGTTGTGCGCAGCCGTATTTCACGGGCCGGACGAACAGGGATGGAGGGAACTGGCAACCCATGGATTGCCCGAACTCCTCGGCCGTGTCCAGAATTTTCCCGGCCTCCCGGCCGAGCCCCTGGAACGGTTGCACCGCGCCCTTGCGCCCCATGCCGACGCCGGGGATTTCTCCCCGCTCGAGGCGGAATACGTCCGCCTGTTCATCGCCGGGCCCGGCGGTGTCCCGGCCCCGCTCTACGAGTCCTGCCACCAGGGCGGCGCGCCCCGGACCATGGGGCACAGCGCCCTGGCCATGGGCGACCGCCTGGCCGAGGCCGGGCTCGAAATTTCCCTGCCTTCCAACGAACCGCCCGACCACCTGGCGCTGGAGCTGGAATACCTGTTCCACCTCTGCGCCGAGGGCTGGACCGACGATCCCGCCCTGGCCGACAAGGCGGTCCGGTTCGCGGGGGAGGTCATGCTCCCGTGGGTCGGCTGCTTCCGCGACAGGCTGGCCTGGGCCGACCCCGACCCGGTCTTCCCGGCCGTGGCCGACATCGCCCTGGCCCTGCTCGGGGCCGTGGCCGGGGCCTAGTCCCTGGGCGGCCGCCTGACCGTCGAGCGGAGCACGTCCAGGAACCGCTCGTCCGGCTCGAAGTAGCCCCGCTTGATCAACTCTATGCGCCAGGTGCCGTCGCCGTTGGCCCTGACCAGGTAGGCCAGGGGCAGCTCGGCCTGGCCCAGGCACTCGAAAATCTGGCCGCTCTTGTCCGAGAACAGCGGGTAGGCCACGTCGTAGTGCTTGCGGAACCGGACCACGGACAGGTTGGAGTCGTAGACCCCGATGCCGATGATCTTGAGCCGTCCGGTCAGTTCCTTGTCCGCCTCCACCCTCTGGAAGAACCGCGTCAGCATCTTGGTCTCGGCCACGCAGTCGCTGCAAAGGGTGTTGTAGAGCTGGATGAGCACGAAATCCGCCTTGAGCTCCGAGAGTTGCAGGAATCTGGCCCCCTCGGGCAGCTCCAGGTACTGCCGGTCCTCGTCGCCGTTGAGCACCGCCACCCGGCAGGTGGGGAAGTCGTCCCCCACGGCCAGGACGTGGACCGCTTCGGGCTGGCCCTCCACCAGATCGGGGTGCTTCTCCCGCCAACCGTGGAACCCGGCCGGATACCGGTAGATCCGGGTGTAACCGAGACGCGCTGCCCAGCGCGCCGCAATGGAGCTGCGCAGTCACCTGAAGCTCCGGCAGTAGACGACCAGCAGCCGGTCCCTGTCCGGGCCCATCAGCTCGGCCAGGGCCTGGCGCTTGGCGGCGGACAGATCCAGGTCGTCGCCCAGGTCGAACTCCAGATTGACCGCGCCGGGGATGTGTCCGGCCGCGAACTCGTAGTCCGCGCGGGCGTCGAGCAGGACCATGTCCGTTTTCTCGGCGAGCAGCTTCCTCAGCCCGTCGTCGTCGATGAGCCGATAGTCGTCGCGCCGGGCCTCGGCCTCGGCCGACGCCCACCAGACCTCGTTCTCGTCCGCCCGGGCGGGCCGGGCGGCGAGCACGCAAAAGGCGAGGAGCAGCCATGCTACACAGGTAATGATTCTGGGCATATGCGCTCCCCGCCTTGCTGTTTGCGGCGTGCCGGGGCCGCCCCCGGACGTCTGTGGTTTGTCCCTACTTGTTGGGATGGACCTCGTAGCTGTTATCGTCGCCGAACTTGTTGGTGGCCTCCAGATAGAAGACCTTCTCGACGTCGGGACGGAGGTCCTTGAACAGATAGAAGGCCTCGCCCGCACGCGCGCCCGTGGCGCAGGAGAAGACGATGGGCTTGTCCGTGGGGATCTCCTTGGCCTGCTTCTCGACCATGTCCACCGGCATGTTGATGGCGGACGGGAAGTGACCGGCGGCGTATTCCTCGGGGTCGCGCACGTCGATCAGCAGGATGGCGTCCGGGTTGTCCTTGATGGTCTTGAGGAACCAGGCGGTGTCCACCGCGCCCTCGGCCTCGCCGGCCTGGACCGAGGTCTCGGCCGCGCCGAACATCTCCTTCCAGCCGGGGTAGCCGGCCTCGGCCACGAGCACGTTCCTGTAGCCGAGGGACCGGGCCATGACCGCGGACTTGTGGGACAGGGCGCAGGCGTAGCCGCCGCAGTAGTAGATCAGCGTGGTGCCCGTCTTGTCCACGGGCAGCAGGCCGCGCTTGGCCGCGAAGTCCTTCTCGGGGATGCCGATGGCGGACGGGATGGCCCCGGCCAGGAACTTCTTGTACGGGCGGGCGTCGATGAGCAGGTACTCGCCGCCCTCATTGATGCGCGCGTTCAGGTTCTCCAGGCCGATGGAATAGTAGGGCGCGCGCTTCTTCCAGTCCGGGAACCCGGCCGCGTAGACCTTGACGTTGGTGTAGCCCAGGGCCTCGGCCGCAAAGGCGGACTTGTGGGACAGGGGGCAGTCCAGGCCGCCGCAGTAGAAGATCAGCAGCGCGCCCTTGTCCTTGGGCAGCTTGTCCGTCATCTTGTCGAACTGGCTGGCCGGGATGGACTCGGCCGTGGGGATGTAGCCGTCGACGTACTTGGGCTTATACGGCCTGGAGTCGATGATCATCACGTTCTTGGGCTTGGGCATCTTGGCGTACTTGGCCACGAACTTGTAGTCCACGATGGAATGGAACTGCTTGAACTTGGCCTTTTCCTGGGCCATGGCCGGTGCGGCCACGGCGACCATCGCGAACGCGAGCAGCATGGCGGCGGCGATAAACTTCCTGTGCATGAGACACTCCCTTCCTAAAGGATTGTTTTCCCTTCCCGCCCCTCCCCGGGGCGGGACCCTGTTTCACTACTCCGATCCCTGTTCGGGTTCGGTTCTGACCTTTTCCCACCACAGCCGGTGGTGATGCCTGGCGTAGCCGTCCGGGACCACGCCGGTGAACATGGACTTGAAGCCGGGCCGCTCCTCGGGCGATATGGCCGCCATGTACACATGGACCAGCAGGCCCGCGAAGACCAGACCCACGGCTATGAAGTGCACGGCCACGGCCCAGCCGATCATGCCCGTGGCCTCGGCCCCGAAGGTCCGGTCGGACAGGTACATGATCACCCCGGTGACGGCAATGACCACGCCGCCGACCACCGACGCCTGGGCGAACGCCTTCTGGCCCATGTTGTAATATCCCTGGTCCGGGAGATCCGGGTCCGCGCCGACCGCCTTCAGGGCCTTGGGCCCCAGAGTCATGAGGACCATCTTCTTGAGCATCCAGGCCATGTCCCGGGCCGGATTGACCGCGAAGACCTCGGCCAGGAAGAACTTCGCCCCCCGGAAGTTGACCAGCAGATAGAGGATGAAGCCCGCGATCCAGACCAGGCCGATACCCTCGTGGATGGCCAGCAGGTTGCCCCCGCCGCCGACCACGGAGCGCAGCCAGGCCGGGTAGCCGGACCCGAACGGGTCCACGGCCGGGTTGCTGATCAGCCCCACGCCGGTCAGCAGGAGCAGCAGCCAGCAGGCCGCGTTGAACCAATGGATGAAGATGTCGGAGCGGTCGTGCCGCTTGTAGGTCCTATCAGGCATCGGTGTCCTCCTTGTGATCGGAACCGGCGAAGAGCTGGCGGCCGAGCATGGCCAGGACGCCCAGGCCGGACAGGGCCACGATGCCCTTGATGAACGGCGCGGACTCCTGCATGGCCACCATGGAGGCGGGCACCACGGCCTCGCCGCCCCAGTCGCCCGGTCCGGGATCGCCGAGATAGTACATGTTCGGCAGGGTGTTGGTCTTGGCCGCCACCTGGGTCAGCCGCTCCTTGTTCTTGAGGAACAGAGCCCCGGCCGCGCTGGTCGGATCGTTGATGTCGCCGAAGACCCGCGCCTTGGTCGGACAGGTGTCCACGCAGGCGGGCTGCAGCCCGGCGGCCCGGCGCTCGGGGCAGTAGTTGCACTTGTCGGCCTTGCGCGTGACCTCGTTGCGGTAGCGCGCGTGGTACGGGCAGGCCGGGATGCAGTTGCCGCAGCCGATGCACAGGGACGCGTCGATGACGACCTCCCCGGTGTCGAGGTCCTTGTAGGTCGCGCCCGTGGGGCAGGCGGTCACGCAGGTCGGGTGCTCGCAGTGCATGCACGCGCCGGGCTGGAACCGGGCCTTGCGGTCCGAGATGCCCGGCACGACCCGGACGTCGGCGGACTTGATCCAGTTGCGGAACTGGCCCTCGGGCACGTTGTTGGCGACCTTGCAGGCGGCCACGCACCCCTTGCAGTCGATGCACTTGGCCGCATCGATGACCATGGCGAGTTGCTGAGCCATTACGCCGCCTTCCTTGTTACGGTGACAAACGTGGTGTGCATGGACGCGTTGCCGGTGATGGCGTCGTAGTCGTCGTCCAGCAGCTCGTTGATGGAGGCGCCGTTGTTGTGGGACAGCCGCTCCATGGTGGACAGGGTGTTGTAGCCCGAGAGCATGAACACCGTGTCCGGGCGGATCTTGTCCGTGACCTCGGCCTTGAGCTCCTGCCTGCCCACCGGGCTGGTCACCTCGACCATGTCGCCGTCCTCGACGCCCAGCCTTCCGGCGGCCTCGGGATTGAGCCACAGAGTGTTGGTCGGCACGAACTGGTGCAGCAGCGCGTTGTTGGCCGTGGAGGACTGGGTGATCATGGCGTTGCGGCCGATGACCATGCGGAACCGGTTCTCGGGCGGCCCGGCCGGGGGCGTGTACTCGGGCAGCGGGTCCAGGCCCATCTGCTCGTAGCGCTGGTTGTACAGCTCGACCTTCTTGGACAGGGTCTTGTAGATGCGTCCGTCGTAGATGCCGTAGACCTTGGACGGGTTGTAGTACACGCCGTCGCGGTCCATGACCCCGAGGGCCTCGGGGATGTCGCGGGTCTGCTTCTCGCGGTACTCGTCGATGGTGAAGTCGAAGAACTCGCCGAGCTCCATGCGGTTCGCGACGCCCTTCATGATGTCGAACAGGGCGCGGGACTCGTAGAGCGGCTCGATGACCGGGTCGCGCTTGACCACGCAGGCGCAGGCCACGGAGCCCTGCAGGCCCGAGCACGGGTCCTTGCGCTCCAGATAGGACTGCGACGGCAGGACCAGGTCGGCCATCCAGGCGGTGTCGGACATGGCGATGTCCACCACGGTGACGAAGTCCATCTTGTTCATCATCTCGATGGTCTTCTTGCGGTTGGGGGCCGTGCCCATGGGGTTGGTCTTGTAGATGAACCAGCCCCGGATGGGATAGGGATCGTCGGCCAGGACCGAGTCGCGGGTGACCACGAAGGAGCCCTCGTGCTCGAACATCATGGGCACCTTGCCCGCGTCGATGCGGTCCTCCCGGTTCTCGTCGTACCACGGGGCGTCGAAGGGCACGCCCTTGAGGCCCACCTGGCGCGCGGCCAGGAGCCCGCCGGGCTTGTCCCAGTTGCCGAGCAGCCCGTTGACGATGGCGAAGCTGCGCCGGATCTGGGTGGAATCCTCGTAGTCCGAGGTGCGGCGGCCGGGGTAGACCATGGACGACGGCGCGGCCGCGGCCAGCTCGCGGGCGATGCGGACGATGTCCTCGGCCGGGATGCCGCACTGCTCGGCCGCGAAGCCGGGCGTGTACCGCTGCACGTGGGCCGTGAGCTGCTCGATGCCGTAGGTCTTGTCCGCGATCCACTGCGGGTCATAGAGCTTTTCGTTGATGATCACGTGGGCCAGGGCGAGCATGAAGGCCATGTCCGTGCCGGGCCTGACCGGATACCACTCGTGGGACAGGGCCGCGGTCTTGGTGTAGCGCGGGTCCAGCGTGACCAGCTTGCAGCCGTTCTCGCGGATGGCGGTCATCAGGTCGATGGAGTCCGGGGTGACCAGGGCCTCGAAACGGTTGGCCCCGACCATGAGGATGTACTTGGAGTTGAGCACGTCCGCGAACGGAACCTCGCCGAAGGTGTCCAGAAAGGCGCGGCTGCCCGAGACCAGGCACAGGGACTCGTGCGAGGTTACGTTGAACGAGCCGTAGGCCTCGGCGAACCGGCCCACGAACTGCGACTGGAGGTCGGAGCCCGCCGTGAAGAGATGCCCGCAGGGGGTGTACTTCTCCCGGACCTCGGCCATCTTGGCCGCGGCCATGTCCAGGGCCTCGTCCCACGGGATGCGCTGCCACTTGCCCTCGCCGCGCGCGCCCTTGCGCAGCAGCGGATGCTTGAGGCGGTCCGGGTCGTAGACCTGGGCCAGGCCCGCGTTGCCGCGCGCGCAGAGCATGCCCCGGGATTTCAGAAATTTGGGATTGGGGTCGAGCTTGGTGGCCACCCCGTTCTCGACGCGGGCGATGAGCCCGCACTTGTTGAAACACATGTCGCAAGCCGAAAACCTGGAATCCCAGGCGGGCTTGGCGGGCGATGCCGCGCGGGCCTTTGTCAGGCCGCCGAGCAGGGCCGGGCCGCCCACAGCCCCTGCCGCCACCAGGCCGGAGGCCCGGAAGAACTCGCGGCGGGACATCGTCTGCTTTGAACTGGGCACTGCGTACCTCCAAACGTCCGCACTACTGTCGGGTAGGGTGCCTCCCCCGCCCCGGCTTCCCGGCTCGGGACAGGGGGGACCGGTTGTGTCGAGCTGCGCTCCGTCTCCTCCATGGGGCGCAAGGGCCGCGCCGGAGAACCCCCGGCGCGGCGCGAGCCGCACTGCGCTAGCTGCACTTGGCCGGAGACGGGGAGTCCTTGGCGTAGTCGTGCAGATAGGTGAAGATGTCGTTCAAATCCTTTTCGTTGACGGTCCAGTCCGGGCTGCACTTGATCTTGCCCGTGTCGGAGAACAGCGCGGTCCATTCGGCCTGTGTCTTGTCCGCCGGGCTCATGTCGCTGGCGGTGGTCCCGTGGCAGGAACGGCAGTTCTTGCGGTACAGAAACTTGCCCTTGCGGGCGTTGCCGCCACCCATGGCGAAGGCCATGGACACGGCGAAGACGGTAATCAGGGCCGTTGCCACGGCCAGGACGAGCTTGCTTTTCATGCTCCCTCCAAAGTTGACTTGTTGCACGTTCGACAAAAGGTTTTCACACTCTTACAGACCTTATGGTCTGTTTAAATACTTGAACATTATAACCTGAACCCGATACGGGCCCGCAGCTTCCGTATACCCATACCGGGTATATGTGTCAAGAGCGTTACATCGAAATTCTTGATCTATACGGTGGAAAATGACCGTTGATTATAATAGCCGTAGACTTTTGAGGGGGATAGGAATATCAGAAAAATGGTGAGTAGTCTCAATCCGGAGGTCGCGCCCATGTATCCACCCGAAACCGCCCCCCGCCCGCCTGTTGCGCGGCAACGCGGCAAACGCCCCAGGGCCGGGATTGCGGCCCTGGCCCTCCTTTTTCTCTGCGCCTTCGGCCCGTCGGCCCTGGCCATGGAGCGCGCCCAGGCCGTGGGCACGATCAAGACCGTGACCGGCGAGGCGTTCGTGGAGCGGCTTTCCGAGCGGCTGCCCGCCTCGGTGGGCGACTACCTGCTGGAGGGCGATACCCTGGTCACGGGCAAGAACTCCTCCATGGGCGTGATCTTCCGCGACGACACGCTCCTCTCCCTGGGACCCGTCTCCCGGGTGACCATCGACAAGTTCGTCTTCGACCCCGCCCAGGAGCAGCTCGACTTCCTGACCAGGGTGAACAAGGGCACGGTCCAGTTCATCTCCGGCCAGATAGCCAAGCTCAAGCCCGGCGGCATGGCCGTGGAGACCCCGCTGTCCACCATAGGAATCCGGGGCACCCGGTTCCTGATCAAGGTCGATTAGGAGCGCGCCATGATAAAATTCGCATACACCCTGCTTGCCTGCCTGATGCTCGCCGGTTGCGGCGGCGGACAGACCATCGTCCTGTTGCCCGACCTGGACGGCCACGTGGGCGAGGTCACGGTGACCTCCGAGGGCGGCAAGACCGCCACCCTGAACAAGGCCAATCAGGCCGTCACGGGCACGGCCACGGTGACCACCCTGAGCGACGCCCAGGTCCGGTCCGAGTTCGGCGCGGCCATGGCCGCCCAACCCCTGCCCACGGCCCGGTTCATCCTGCACTTTTTCAGCGACTCGTCCAGGCTGACCGACGAATCCCAAAAGCTCATCCCGGACATCATGCAGAGCTGGCGCGACCGCAACTCCAACGACGTTTCGGTCATCGGCCATACCGACACCCTTGGCGAAAAACAGTACAACTACGACCTGTCCGTGCGCCGCGCCAAGAAGGTCCGCGACCTGCTGGTCAAGGCGGGCATGCCCGAGGACATCATCGAGATGACCTCCCACGGCGAGGAGAACCCGCTCATCCCCACCCCGGACGGCAAGTCCGAACCCCGCAACCGCCGGGTGGAGGTCCTGGTCCGCTAGCGGGCCGCCACCAAACAGAACGAAAAGCCCCCGCGCCATGTTGCGCGGGGGCTTCTTTTGTAAGCGATAGAAATCAGGAAATGATGGCCGCTTCGCGGCGTTTGTCAGGTGACTTCGCCTTGATTCGCCCCGTCCAGGGGCTCACCCCTTCGGGGCGCCGGGAAACCCGGCGTCCAAATCCGCTGTCCTGCGGATTTGTCGGCGGGCAAGGGTTCGCACCCTTGCATCCCATTTTGCGCCTGCGGCGCGGTGTTATTAGCTTCGCGAGAGAGGCGTTGTCACCAGAGGCGGTCGGCAAAGGCGCGGTGGAAGCCGTGGGCGAGGATCAGGTCGGCGGTCTTCTTGATGTCGTAGGGGATGAACCGCATGGTCAGGACCCGGCTGTCCAGGTCTAAAATCCCGTACTTGGCCCGGTTGTCGCCGTCGCGCGGCTGGCCCACGGAGCCGATGTTCACCAGGTGGCGGACGCCCTGCTCCAGCACGGTCTCCCCCTCGGGCAGGGGATGCCGGACCGGCTCGCCGCGCAGGCAGGTGTAGCGCATGAGGTCGTGGGTGTGGCCCACGAAACAGACGTCCTCGGCATAGCGCGCGAAGACCCCGGCCATCTCGTCCTCGTACTTCCAGAGATACTCGGTGACCGAGTCCGGCGGCAGCCCGTGCACGAACCGGCAGCCGTGCTCCACAATGGCCTTGTGCCGGGTGGTCAGCCACCGGTAGGTCTCTTCCGAGATCATCTCGCGGGTGCGCCGCAGCATGTCGGCCGCGGGCTGGTTGAAGCCGCGCAGGTAGTGGATGTTGATCAGCCCCTGCTCATGGTTGCCCATGGTGCACTCCACCCCGCGCCCGCGCAGCAGGTCCACGCACTCCTGCGGCTGCGGCCCGTACCCGATCATGTCCCCCAGACAATACACCGCGTCCACGGGCCGCCCGTCCAGGTCGGCCAGGACCTCCTTCAGGGCCTCGAAGTTGCCGTGCACGTCGGACATGATGGCGATACGGGTCATGGCCGGAAGGTACCCTTTCCCCGGTGCCCGCGCAAGGCGTGGGCACCGGGGAATGCCTCCGGCGGCCAGAGGGGGAACCTCTTGGAAGAGGTTCCCCCTCTGGACTCCCCCTCCAGAACTTTTTGTGTGCCTTCGGCAGGTCCGTGCGGGCGCAAAAGTCCCCCGCCTCTCCCTTGGAGCGATTCGGGCGGCGCAGCCACCCGACAGCGGATCTCTCCCCGTCGCACCCCCGTCCTCGGAATAGGCTTTCGAGAGTGGGTCAGCTGTGCATTTTCTTCCAGGGGGCTTTCACCGCAGCGTATTGCGGCATACGTGAGGATGAAAGCCCCCTGGAAAAAATGTGCAGATGGCCCGCTATCGGAAGCCGCCCCCCTTTAATCCTCGTCCAGCCCGGTCAGGTCGCCGATCTCGAAGCCGTTTTCCTCGGCCTTGAGCACGCGGCGCATGAGTTTGCCGGAGCGGGTTTTGGGCAGGGTGGTGCGGAACTCGATGGATTTGATCACGGCCACGGGGCCGAGTTCGTTGCGGATGGTTTTCTTGAGCGCCTTGATCAGCTCGTCGCCGGGTTCGAAACCGTCGTTGAGCATGACGAAGGCCTTGGCGGCCTCGCCCTTGATCTGGTCGGGCACGCCGATGACCGCGCACTCGCAGACCGCCGGGTGCACGCCGAAGGCGGCCTCCAGCTCGGCCGAGCCGATGCGGTGGCCGGCGATGTTGATGACGTCGTCCGCGCGGCCCTGGATCCAGATGTAGCCGTCCTCGTCACGGCGGGCCACGTCGCCCGCGTAGTAGACGCCCGGAATCTGGGACCAGTACTCCTTGAAGCGGTCGTCGTCGTTCCACAGGCCGGTCATCATGGACGGCCAGGGCGCGGTGACCACGAGCAGACCGCCCTTGCCGGGCGGCACGGGTTTGCCGTCCTTGTCGACCACGTCCACCTCCACGCCGGGCAGGGCCTTGGTCACGGAGCCGGGCTTGAGCACGGAAATGGGCATGGGCGAGATCATGAACATGCCGGTCTCGGTCTGCCACCAGGTGTCGAGCACCGGGCATTCGGACCGGCCGATGTTCCGGTAGAGCCAGATCCACGCCTCGGGCGAGATGGGCTCGCCCACGGTGCCGAGCAGGCGCAGGGAGGACAGGTCGTGCTGCTTGGGATACTGGGCGCCGAAGCGCATGAGCATGCGGATCATGGTCGGCGCGGTGTAGAAGATGGTCACCCCGTACTTGGCCACGATGGACCACAGGCGGTCGGCCTGGGGATAGTTGGGATGGCCCTCGTACATGACCGAGGTGGTCCCGGCCATGAGCGGGCCGTAGATACCCGCCGAGTGGCCGGTGACCCAGCCGGGGTCGGCGGTGCACCAGAAGATGTCCGTGGGCTTGATGTCGAAGACCGTGGTCAGGGTGCGGTGCACGCCGACCATGTAGCCGCCGTGGGAGTGGACCACGCCCTTGGGCGTGCCCGTGGTCCCGGAGGTGTAGAGCAGAAAGAGCGGGTCGTCCGCATCCATGACCTCGGTGGGGGCCTCGTTGCGCTCCTGGCGGACCAGGTCCTCGTACTGGAAATCCCGGCCGTCGACCATGTCCACGCCGATGTTGCAGCGCCGGACCACGACCATGGCCTCCACGCAGTCGGCGCACGCCCCGACCAGGGCCTCGTCGGCGGTCTCCTTGAGGCTGATGATCCGGCCGTTGCGGTAAAAACCGTCGGAGGTGATCAGCAGCTTGGCCTGGGCGTCGTTGATGCGCTTGCGCAGGGCCTTGGCCGAGAACCCGGCGAAAACCACGGAGTGGACCGCGCCGATCTTGGCCGCCGCGAGCATGGCTATGACCGTCTCGGGCAGGGGCGGCATGTAGATGACCACGCGGTCGCCCTTGCGAATGCCCAGGGAGCGCAGGGCGTTGGCGAAGCGGTTGACCTCGCGGTAGAGCTCGAAATAGGTGTACTTGCGCTGATCGCCCGGTTCCCCTTCCCAGATGAACGCGAGCTTGTTCTTGTTGGCGGTCTCGATATGGCGGTCCAGCGCGTTGTAGACGATGTTGCAGCGCGCCCCCGGGAACCAGCGGTAGAACGGGGCGTCCTTGTCGTCCAGGACCTGGTCCCACTTCTTGAACCAGTCGAGCTCGTCGGCGGCCTCCTCCCAGTATCCGGCGGGGTCCATGGCCGCGAACTTGCGCGCCCCCTCCAGCTCCTGGGGATTGACGTTGGCTTCGATGACCAATTGCGGGAGCGGACGGAATACCCGTTCTTCCTGCAGCAAATTATCTATAGCGCCTGACTGGTCCATGTGCCCTCCTCGCAGGGTCAACCGGAATACCCGGTCTTGCGAGTCTCATTCATAGCATTTTCGTTCCGCAACTCCCGGCTTATTCGGCCAACGGCAGCAGCGGCGGGTTGAACGGTCGGACCGGCCGTCGCGGCCCGGTCCGGGTGTCGATCCATCGGTTCACAGCCCGATGATCTTCTTCAGCTCGGCGATGCGCCTCCTGCTGATGGGCAACTCGATGCGCGTCCGCCCGGCCGTGCGCAGCATGAAGTTTGAGCCGGGCATGCTCGCTATCTCGGTGACCATGTCCAGGTTCACCAAGTACTTGCGGTGCACGCGGAAAAAGCGATGCGGCCCGAGCCGGTCCTCCAGGTTCTTGAGCCTGTAGGAGGAGAGAAATTTCTGGTTGGCCGTGTGCACGTAGGAATAGTCCTCGAAGGCCTCGACGAAGATGATCTGGTCGTAGGGAATGAGGATGGTCCGCCCGTCCTGGTTCACGGCCAGCTTGTCGATCTCGGGCCGACGGCTGGACGTCTGGTCCCAGGCGGCCTGGAGGGCGGCCAGGAACGAGTCCTGCTCCTCTTCGGGCAGGGGCAGCTTCACGGTCTGCTCGTCGTCCTCGCTCGGCTCGTCGTCCGCGTCGCCCGGGTACGGGGCCGGGGGCGGCACCTCGCGGAACCGGGTCTTGAAGGTCTGGAGGCGGTCCATGGTCCGGGCCATGCGCCCGGGCGCGGGCGGCCAGAGCAGGTAGTCCGTGGCCCCGAGCTCGAAGGCGGCGTAGGCCTGGGACTCGGAGTCGGAGATGAACACCAGGGCGGGCTTGTTCTTGCGTCCGGCCAGCATCTGGGCCATTTCGACGCCGCTCGCCCCGCCCGGCAGGTCCACGCCCACGAAGAACACCCCGTAGGGAATGGCCTCGAGCAGCTCCAGCGCCTCGAAGGCCGAAACCGCCTCGCCCAGAACCTGGACGAAGGGCACCTCCTCCAGCACGTCGCGCAGGGCCGTGCGGACCTCGGGGTCTGGATGGACGAGCAGGGTTTTCAGCTTGGGCATGGCGTATCCGGTCCGGGTTGCGTGGCGGGAAACTCCAACACTCCTCCATCCCTACCCATATTCCGCGCTCTTCGCAAGACGGGCTCGAAACCCGGCCCGGTGACGATGTGCTGGAATTTGCATCTGCCGTCTTGCCCGCGCCCGGGCATTCATCTACATTCGCCGCATGATGCAGAATCCCTATATAAAGAAGCTCGTCAGGTTCCTGCGCTCCCACGTGCTCATGTCGTTCATCATTTACGGCGCGGCCGTGGGCGTGCTCGCCCTGGCCCTGTGGGTGACCTTCCAGTTCGTCAAGCCCCTGCCCCCGGGCAAGGTGGTCATGGTCACCGGTGGCGAGGGCGGCGCGTACTACGCCTTCGCCCAGGAATACGCCGCGTTCTTCAAGGAACACGGCTTCGAGCTGGAGGTGCGCACATCCAAGGGATCCATGGACAACCTGGCCATCCTCGCCGACCCGGACTCCGAGGCGCAGGCCGCGTTCATGCAGGGCGGCATCGCCACCCCGGAGGAGCATCCGAACCTGGAGAGCCTGGGCTCGCTCTACTTCGAGCCGGTCTGGCTGTTCACCTCCAAACGGCTGCGCATCAAGACCCTGGCCGACCTCAAGGGCCGCAAGGTCGCGGTCGGGTCCGAGGGCAGCGGCACCAGCCACCTGGTCCTCCAGCTGCTCGCCGAAAACGGCGTCACTGCGGATACCGCCAACCTGCTCCCCGAGGGCACGGACCAGGCCGTTCCCGAGCTGCTCGGCCGCAAGATCGACGCCCTGTTCGTCATCGCCGGGGTGAAATCCCCGGCCGTGCGCGGCCTGAGCGAGGCGCACAAGACCGTGAACCTGTACTCCTTCGACCGGGCCGAGACCTACGTGCGCACCCACCGGTTCCTCGAAAAGCTGACCCTGCCCCAGGGCGGCATCGACCTCATGCGCAACCTGCCCGCCCAGGACGTGACCCTGCTCGCGCCCACGGCCAACCTCGTGGTCCGCGACGACCTGCACCCGGCGCTCCAATACCTGTTCCTGCTCGCCGCGGCCAAGATCAACGGCAAGGGCGACATGTTCGCGGCCACCAACCAGTTCCCCAACGACCAGGCCGTGCTCTTCCCCCTGAGCGACGAGGCCAGGAACTTCTACAAGTCCGGGCCCCCGTTCCTCATGCGCTACCTGCCCTTCCAGGTGGCCATCACCGTGGAGCGGCTCAAGATCCTGCTCATCCCGCTGCTGACCCTGCTTTTCCCGCTGTTCAAGATCACCCCGCCCGCCTACCGCTGGCAGATTCGGCGGCGCATCTTCAAGTGGTACAAGCAGCTCAAGAAACTGGACATGCACGCCTACGTCCTGACCGACCCGCAGGAAGCACGCGACATGCTCGAACAACTCGAACAGATGGACCGCCTCGTGCTGGAGACGTCCGTACCGTTGTCGTACACGGACTACATCTACTCCCTCAGACTGCACATCCGCATGATCCGCCAACGACTGGAAAAAACCGCCGGACTCTCCGTCCAGGACACCGGCCACCCGGCGGATTAGGGGGAAGGATGCCTCCGGCGGCCAGAGGGGAAACTTTTGGAAAAGTTTCCCCTCTGGACTCCCCTTCAAAACTTTTTGTCGCCGCTTCGCGGGGTGCGGGCGCGATAAGACGCCTCCTTTTTAAGAAACCGTCTAATACGCACATCTTCCCGGCCGCCGGAGGCCCCCCTACCGCCTCTGCGGGACGCAGGCGGTGCCGTCGGGAAGATCGCGGCAGATGCCCCGGAGGGTGCCGTGGGGCGTCTGCACGGTGCAGCCGTCGCCCTGCGACTTGGACTGGCAGGCGGTGAAGGCCTCGGACGGCGGCCGTCTGCGGCCGGACGGGCCGTTCATGCCTTCTTGTCCTTCCATGCCCTGGGGCCGTCCCATGCCGCGGGACACACCCGGCCCGCCGTTCATTTGCGAAGGCATGTTCGGATCGCGCCGGCCTGGTAGCCCGCCGGTCCAGGCCGGGATGGGCGGATTGGGCGGCTCGTAGTAGACCACCCCGCCGCCGGTCACGCAGCGGACGTAGTTCAGGATGCGGATGTCGTCGCCCTGGGGGCCGTGCCCCTGGGGGAACCGGCCGGGATCACCGGACTTGGGATCGCTTCGCTCCGCACCCGCGCCGTGTACGTCCATGAGGGTCTTGGGCCGGTTCGAGCGCGGCGGGGAGAACCAGCCCATGGCCCGGCCGAAGGCGAGGTAAACCGCATGGTCGGGCCGGGGGCCGTCCAGATGGGTGGTGGAAGTCCAGAAATAGGACTCGGGGTTGGTCACGGCAAAGACCGGATCAATCGCCGCCGAGCCCGTGGCCGTGGGCGAGCGGGTGTAGTCCACGATGGATTGGAGCTCCTTGGCCGAAGGCAGCCGCCAGTCCGCGCGGCCGCCGAGGTCGAGGTCCCGGCAGTAGGCCAGGGCCTGCTCCCAGTTGCGGGTCACGCCGTCGTCCGCCCGTTGCCAGACCAGGCCGGTGGCCCGGTCCTCGACCACCGGCCCGTGGGCCAGGAAATCGTTCAGGCCGTACCGTGAATTGCCGCGCACGTAGCGCACGTATTTGCTCTTCCCGTGGCCCGGCGGGTCCTGCATGGGATAGCCTTTGATCCGGCCGTCCGCGAAATTGACCCCGAACACGGTCCGGTTGCCGCCCATGGTCGTGCCCCTGTAGACCGTAGAGGACCAGTCCTGGCAGTCGATGATCCGCCTGCCCGAGGCCGTGTCGCCCCACTTGAAGCCGAAATACCGAGTGTCGATATACGGGACGGAGTTACGCTCGTCCGACTGGACCCAGCCGTTGAAGTCGATGAGGGAATAGAGCTCCTTGATGGTCGGCGCGCGCCAATCGGCGTAGCCGCCCATGCGGCAGGTTGCGGACCCGTCCATGCCCTCGCGCCAGGTGACCGGCTCGCCGCGCTCCTTGACCCACATGAGCCCGGTGACCAGGTCGGACACCGTGCCGTCGCCGTTGTCCCGGTAGCGCGGAACGTTGCCCCGGTACTGGGCGTCCTGGCCGTCGAACGGCCCGCCCGGTTTCGGGCAGTCGATCTGCCGGGTGTCGTCGAAACAGCCGTCCTGGCCGGTGTCCACGATGGGATACGACCCTGCCAGGGCCGCGCCGGCCGACAGGACCAGCACGAACAGACAAGGGAGCAGACGTGTTTTCATGAAGCCTCCGCTGAGAATATCGCCTCTTTTGCCTTTCATGGTTACAGGAGAATGCCTCCGGCGGCCAGGGGGGAACCCTTCTCAAAGGGTTCCCCCCTGGCCCCCCCTCCCAAACTTTTTGTCGCCGCTTCGCGGGGCCGTGCGGGCGCGACAAGACGGCCTCTTCTGAACAAC
>NZ_JBGLYH010000065.1:0-19108 GCF_041414475.1 Pseudodesulfovibrio karagichevae | reverse complement strand
CCTCATTCCAGGGCATAGGCACCTCCAGGCTCTCATGCCCAAAGTGTTACCCATGTTCCCGGGCTAATGTGTTACCTATGTACCCGGGCTGTACCCCCTTTCCCCCTTCCCCCGGACCCCCATCCCCCTTTCCTTCCTAAATTTCTTGTGCCGCTTCGCGGAGTGCGAGGGGAGCGGGATATCTTGCCTCTTTTGAAGGAATTGTAGGGAAGGTGTTCTGTGGCACGGCATACCGCGCCCGCACGCTCTTGCCGAAGGCACATAAAAAGTTTGGAAGGGGAGTCCAGAGGGGAAACTTTTTCCAAAAGTTTCCCCTCTGGCCGCCGGAGGCATTCTTGAAAGAAAAAAAGGCCGCCCATTTGGGCGGCCCTTTTTTAGTCAAAGTAATGCGTCTGCCTACTTGTTGAGGACGTCCTTGATGCGTTGGGCGGCCTGTTCCTTGGTGTCGGCGAGTTTCTGGCCGACTTCCTGGTATTTGCGTTCGGCTTCTTCGCTGAGGGTGGCCATCAGTTCCTTGACGGTGATGATCTTGTCCACCAGGTAGGCGTTGGCGCCGCAGAAGGCGAAGCCGTTCTTGAGCTTGCCCCTGTAGGCGTTCACCAGGGCCTGGGCGATGCAGTAGGGGGACTTGTCCTCGGCGCAGGAGTGCAGACATTTGTGCACGCACTTCTTGGGGTGCTTGAGGCCGGCGGTGACGGCGTCGAGGAAGGCGTTCTTGAGGGCGCGGCCGGGCATGCCCACCGGGCTCTTGATGATGGTCACGTCCTCGGCCTTGGCATTGATGTAGGCCTGCTTGAAGGCCATGTCCGCGTCGCATTCCTCGGTGGCCACGAACCGGGTGCCCATCTGGACACCCGAGGCGCCCATTTCGAGGAAGCGGGCGATGTCCTCGCCGGTGTACACGCCGCCGGCGGCGATGACCGGGATCGGCTTTTCGTGTTTTTCGCGGTAGGGCTTCACGGCCTCGACCACCTGGGCCAGGATGTTCTCCAGCTGGTAGTCGGGGTCGTCGATCTGCTCGGCCTTGAAGCCGAGGTGGCCGCCGGCCCGGGGGCCTTCGACCACGAAGCCGTCGGGCAGGTAGTTGAAGCGGCTGGCCCACTTGCGGCAGAGAATGGAGGCCGCGCGGCCGGAGGAGACGATGGGCACGAGCTTGGTGCGCACTTCCTCCTTCATTTCGTCGGAGACTTCGCGCAGATATTTGGGCAGTTCCAACGGCAGGCCCGCGCCGGAGATGATCACGTCCACCTTTTCGCGGATGGAGGTGCGGACCATGTCGCCGTAGTTGGTCAGGGCGCACATGATGTTCACGCCGAGCAGGCCGTCGGTCATCTTGGCCCGCGCCTTGCGGATTTCGTCTATGAGGCTGCGGCGGTCGGCCCCTTCGGGGTCCTTGGCGCGAAGGGGATCGCGCATGCCAATCATGGAAGTGGCGATGACGCCCACGCCGCCTTCGTTGGCCACGGCGCTGGCCAGCCCGGAAAGGGAGATGCCCACGCCCATGCCGCCCTGGATGATGGGCAGGCGGGCGGTGATATCACCGAAATTAAGACTGGGAAGTTTCATTTATATATACCTCGCGTAAAGCTGATAATTAGGTGTCACTTGCTCTGAATTCCGGACCAAGTCAAGATAAACGAATGTTTCAAATAGACGTTACGAAGCTGTGACGTGTTCCTTGACCACCAATTCCGCGAAATACATGGAGCTGGTGAAGGCCGGGGATATGGAATTGAGGATATGGACGCTGTTTTCCGCCTCCTCGATGACGAAATCCATGACCAGCTGGCTGGTTTTGATGTTCACGAGTTGGGGCCGGATGCCCGCCTTGGCGGTGGGCAGCATGTCTTCGGGGGCGATCTCCTTGACCAGTTTGGCCGCGTCGTTGAAGAAGTGCTTGAAGAAGTACTTGCGCGGTTCCTCCAGGGCGATGGTCCGGAATTTCTTGTTTTCCATGAACATGCGCATGTCGCGGAAGAGGATGTTCAGGACCTCGTGGTCCAGCCCCTTGAGGATGCCGTAGTTTTCGCGCCCGAAGGCCGGGATGGCCGTGGGGCCGACGTACACGTCGCCGTGCACGCTGCGGGTGAAGTGCACGCCCAGGAACGGGTTCTTGATGTTCGGGACCGGGTAGATAGACCCCTTGATGCGGTCGGCGGCGGGCTTTTTGAGCACGCGGTAGATGCCCTTGAAGGGCAGCAGGCGGTAGTCCCCGGCGATGCCGAAAGCCTGGGCCACCTTGTCGCTGTAGGCCCCGGCCGCGTTGATGAACAGCTTGTAGCCGATGTCGCCCTGGGAAGTGGCGACCTTGTTCGGCCCGGCCGTGCCGGTGAACCGGGTGTCGAAGAAGAAGCGGACCTTGCCGCTGGTTTCCAGTTCCTCGCGCATGGACGCGAGGATGCGCTTGGGGTCGACCACGCTGGTCAGGGGCGAGTACAGGGCGCGGTTCACGGTGAAGGCGTTGGGCTCGATCTCGGCCAACCGCTGTTTGTCGATCATCTCGACCACGCCGCCGTTGGCCGTGGCGCGGCGCTCGAGTTCGTCCAGGGTGTCCAGTTCGTCCTCGGTGCGGGCCACGATGACCTTGCCCGACTTGAACAGCGGCAGCCCCCGCTCCTCGCAGTAGGCCTGCATGCGCCGGTTGCCCTCCAGGCACATCTTGGCCTTCAGGGTGCCGGGGTCGTAGTAGATGCCCGCGTGGAGCACCCCGCTGTTGCGGCCCGAGGCGTGCTTGCCCAGGGCGGGTTCCTTGTCGAAGATGATGACGTCGTCGCAGCCGGTCTTGAGCAGCTCGCGGGCGATGGTCAGCCCGAGGATGCCCGCCCCGCAGATGACGGTGTGTGCGCTGTACATGTACCTTATTCCTTGGTCAGCAGCGCCAGGCCGCTCTCGGCGTCCTTCTTGCGCAGCATGTCGGTGTTCTCTATTTCCATGATGACGACCTCGCCCACCAGCCAGACGTCCAGGCCGGGGCGGATGCAGCCGGTCACGGTCTCCCCGTCGCGGCCGAGCGCCGCGTGCATGTGCAGGACCGGTTCGCCGGACTCGTCCGGGAACAGGGTGCCCAGGCCGAGCACCTCGTGGGCGCCGCGCACCGGGCAGAGGATCGGGTCGATGACCGGGGCCTCGCCGTCCTTGGGCCCGGCCACCACGTTGCCTCGGTCCGCGCCGCCGATGAGGGTGCACAGGGCGGTCCTGATGCCGTGTTCCTTGGCGAACCGTTCGAGACAGTCCGGGAGCCTTTCGCCGTCCTCCAGGCGCAGGGTGAAGACCCTGCCCACATTGCCTTGGCTGTACTGCATGGGAGTTCCTATTTGTCCTTGGGCGGGTTCTGCCCGCACGGTTTGGTGAAATCGCACCACTTGCAGCGGTCTCCGGGCCGGGGATCGAACCGGGAGGCCGTGAGCATATGCCGGACCAGTGTTCGTATCAGGAGCGGGGCGCTCTCGTCCATCGCCTCGTCCACTTCCTCCTCGGTCCATTTGGCCGGGAACAGCAGTTGCTCCCTGCCGTTTTCGCCCAGTTTTATCAGCCCGGCGTTGACCGGGGATTCGCCCGTGGCGCGTGCGTAGAGGTGCAGGTAGGCCGGAAGCTGGACCGAGCGCACGCTGTCGGCCAGATGGGCCAGCAGGTCCGGGTCCACGTCGCCTTCCAGGAACCCGGCCATGCGGTCCATGAGCGCCATGTCGGTCCAGAAACGCGTCTTGGGGAGCTGTGCGCCGCCGGTTTTGTAGTCGAGGATGACCACGCCCTGTTCGCGCCGCTCCACTCGGTCGATGCGGCCCTTGAACGGGATGGCCAGATCGCCCACGGTCAGCGTGGTGTCCAGGGGCTGTTCCAGGCCGAGGAGCGTGGCGGGTTGCTGGGCGGCCACGAACCGCTCCAGCCGGTAGCGTCCGGCCTCCATCAGGGCCGTGCGGGTGTCCAGCGGCAGCCGGGCGTAGAGCGGCCCGGCCCGGAAGGTCTCGCTGAAGGCCGCGAGCAGCGGGGCGGGGTCCAGGGCGGCCAGGTCCTCGCCGGTGTTGACGTGGGGCAGGAGAAATTCCTTGAGCACGTCGTGGACCAGGGAGCCGAACTCGCTGCGGTCGCCGTCCTCGTCCACGGAATCCACCGGGCGCACGCCGGAGAGATACTGGTAGAAGAACCGCTTGGGGCAGTTCATGTAGGTGTCCAGGCCGGACGGCGAGAGCCCCTTGGCGGTCAGGAACTCGGCCAGGGCCCGGCGCACGGCCTCGGTGGCCGGGACGGACGGCGGCCCGGAGGGCAGGGAGCTGGCCGGGAAGGTCACGGTGCGGACCACGCCGTCCTCGGGGGTGAGGAGCTTGCCCGCGGCCAGTTCGCGTTCCCACAAGAGCTGCTCCACGAACCGGCTGCGCACGGATTTCCCGTCGAGCAGGCCGGGCTGGACGCCGTTCTGGTAGTAGACGACCGCCTCTTTCGCGCCCATGAGCAGGCGGTAGAAGTTGTAGCCCGAGACGTTGTCGCGTTCGCGGGCGTCGGGCAGGCCCAGGAGCTTGCGCAGCGGGTCGGGCAACAGCGGGTCGAACGGGTTGGTGCCGGGCAGCCGCTCCTCCACGGCGTCGAGGACGAAGAGCTTGTCGAAGTGGAGCAGCCGGGTTTCGAGCACGCCCAGGACCTGCAGGCCGGTCAGGGGGTCGGGCTCGAAGGAGACGCGCTCCTGGTCGAGCAACCGGCGCAGGAACGAGTGCAGGGTGGACCGCCCCAGGGGCTCGAAACAGGTCTCGGCGCTTTTGAGCTGCGGGATGACCGAGTTGGTCAGCCGGAACAGGCACTCGGCGTCCAGGAGATAGGTGTGCCACAGCTTTTCGCCGCGCGCGTGGAGCATCCCGGCCAGTCCGGCCAGGGCCGCGCCGAGTTCGGCCAGGGTGGCCGGGGCTTCGAACGCGGTCAGGCAGCGGTCCAGGATTTCCCTGAGCAGCGGTTCGGCCACAGTCCGGTCCACGTCCTTGAGTGCGTCGTCGTCCCACTCCGGCTCGAAGGCCCTGGGATCGATGAACTTTTCGCCCCGGCGGATGATCGCCTCCCAGAGGTGGAACACGGTACGCAACGGCTTGTCCTCAGGGCCGAGCAGCCGCAGGTAGGGGTGCCGGATGAGGGCGATCACGTCCTTCCAGTAATAGCGGCCGTCGGGTGCGCGATTCTCCCGCAGGACCAGCAGGGTCTCGATGAGCCGGGCCAGGGAGGTGCGGGCCAGGGGGTAGCCCATGGAAATGTTCGGCTCCAGGTCCGAATCCACGTGCGGGAGCATGTGCAGCACGGGCAGGAGCGCGCCCTCGTCGGGCAGGACCACGGCGGTGCGGTCCAGGGTGTCGCGCTCTTTGAGCGCGCGCATGTCGTCGGCCAGCCCGGCCAGCTGCGAGTGGCGGTCGTAGCCCTCGCAGAAGCGGATGTCCGGGGCGTGCGGCGCGGTGTCCAGGCCGAACGGGATCTCCGGGCGTACGCCCCAGCGGGAGAGCCAGGCCGTGTGCTCGGCCGTGGCCCAGTGGGCGCGGCCGCCCTCGGCCAGGGCCGGGTCCGAGTGCAGCACCGGGGTGAGGATGCCCCGCTCCCAGAGGGCGCGGAAGAGCCGGTCCTCGGTCCCGCTCAGGGCGTAGAACCCGGCGGCCAGCACGGTCCGGTCGTCCAGGGCCTCCGCCACCTCGTCCAGGTGGTCGAGGACGAAGCGGGCGGACAGGCCGGGCGTGGTCCAGCCCCTGGTTTCGAGCCGGGCCAGGTATTCGTGGTGGATGGCCCGCAGCTGCTCCAGGAGCCCGGCGGCATAGGCCGAGACCTCGCCCTCCATGTATTCCAGGTCCTGGGGATCCAGGTCCTGGCGCAGGAGGTCGTCCATGAGCCGGGTCAGCAATATGCCCCACGGCAGGAACGCCTCGCGGTCGAGTTCGGGCAGGCGGGAGAGCAGGCTGCCCTTGCGTCCGCGCAGGTCGGCGACGATGGCGTGCAGCATCTCCACCAGATCGAGCTGGTTGGCCCTGACCGGCGGGACGGGCGAAAGGCGGCGGTGCAGGCCGGAGACGAAGTCCGCGATGGAGGTCATCTCGGGCAGGAACGCGGGTTTTCGCATGTCCGGGTGCGCGGCGAGCAGCCCTTTCAGGTGGCGGCGCGGGCGGTTGTGCGGGAAAAGTATGGTCAGTCTGCCCGGATTGTCCGACCCGGCGACCATGTCGGCCAGCACGGGCATGAAATCGATCTGCCAGGGAACGAGAAGGATGGGATTCATCTAGGCATCCCTCCCGACTTCGCGGATCTCGCGCAGGTCCAGGTAGACCAGGAAGCCGCACAGTGCGCCGTATCCGCCCATGGCCGCGAGGATGTCCATGTATTCGCGGACCTGGACCTCGTTGTGCGGGTCGGGGCGGCCGGTCTTGAAGTCGACCACGACCGTTTCATCGCCGGTGACGAGCAGGTCGAACCGCTTGAACTCGCCGTCCCGGGTCAGGACCTCGGGTTCGCGCGCCCCGGCGGCCAGCCAGTCGCGCAGCCGATCGTCGCCGAGCGCCCACTCGGCCATGGCGCGCAGGTCGCCGTCGAGCCTGGCCCGGTCCGCGTCGGCCAGCGCGCCCAGTTCCGGGAAGTCCTGGACCGCCAGGGCCATGGCCCGGTCGATGTCGGCGCCGTCGAGGCCGGTGATCCGCATGTGCTCCATGACCCGGTGGGCCACCTCGCCGCGCATGCGTTCGTTGAAGAAATAGTCGTCCAGATTGTGGCGGTAGACCCGCAGCCGGGGCAGCCAGCCCATGAGGTCGGCCTGTTTCGCCTCCGGGGCCAGCTCGCGCGGCTCGGGCCGGGGGGCCTGTTCCGACGGGTGCGTCTCGGTTGGGGTGTGCCCCAGTTCGAACACGCCGTCGTCGTCCAGTTCCAGGAACTGGTCCATGGCCTTGAGGACCACCGGATTGGAGACCCGCGCCTTCTCCGGGTAGAAGCCGTAGAGCTCCTCCCGCGCCCGGGTCCAGGCCACGTAGAGCAGGTTGAGCTGTTCGCGCACGGCCCGCCCGAGGCTCTCCTGGTAGGGGCGGCCCAGGTCCTTCTTCAGGGGCACGAGCAGGCTGCACCCCTTGAATTCCTGGACCGTGAAGTTGCGGTCCGTGTCGGTCTTCCAGTGGTGGAAGGGGACGATGGTCACCGGAAATTCCAACCCCTTGGCCTTGTGGATGGTCATGATGCGCACGGCGTCGATGTTTTCGGGCAGGGGGACCTTTTCCTGGTCGGACTTCTCCTCCCAGTATTCCAGGAAGGCGGACAGGGAGCCGTAGCCGTTCTCCTCGGCCAGGTGGATGACCTCCAGGAAGCGGCGCACGTACAGCTCGGCCTCGGGGTGGCGCTCCAGGACCCGGAAGACGCGCACGGCCTCCATGGTCAGGTCGTAGGGCGTCATCAGCCCGGACTGGTTGTAGAAGGGTTCGATGAGCCGCTGCCACGGCTCGGGGAAATCCTCGCGGAACTGCACGCCTAGCGGACGCTTTCTGGGCCGGATGAGCCAGTCCAGCAGATCGGCCTCGGGCAGGCCGGATTCGGCCAGGAAGAGCTCGCGTCCGCCGATGAAGGCCAGGAAGGCCGCGTCGTCGCGCGGGAAGTCCAGGAAACCGAGGAACCCGGCCAGCTGCCGGACCACGGGGTGGCGGTCCAGTTGCAGGGAGTTTTCGGTGATGACCGGGATGTTCTTGCGCACCAGCAGGTCGCAGACCAGGGAGGCGTGGGTGTGGGAGCGGACCAGGATGCCGATGTCCCGGTAGTTGCGCCGGGCGGCCAGGTCGTCCATGAGCGCGTCGAGCCGCTCCAGGGTCTGCTCCTCGATCTCGCCGGAACCGCCCCCTTCGAGCCGCTCCATGCGCACGTAGCCGCCGGTGTTCCTGTGCTTTTCCGGCAGGGACTGGGCGCAGTCGCGGAAGCTCTGCATGAGCTGCCCGGCGAACTCGGCCCGGAATGCGGCGTCCGCGTCGGGCAGGACGCGGTCGGCCAGCTCCGTCGTCTGGTCCCTGTCTTCCATGTTGGAGAAAAAGGTGTTGTTGAACTCGACCACGTTGCGGTGGCTGCGCCAGTTGTCCGGCAGGTTCTCGGCCTCGGGGCGCTCGACCAGCCCGGCGATCTCGGGTTGGATCATGACCTCGTCGAACAGGGCGGAGTCCCCGCCGCGCCAGCCGTAGATGGCCTGCTTGACGTCGCCCACGAAGAACAGGCTGCCGCCCTTGCTCAGGCATTCCCCGGCCAGCGGGGTGATGGCCCGCCACTGGTCGCGGTTGGTGTCCTGGAATTCGTCCACCAGCAGGTGGTGCAAGCGGCAGCCCAACCGGCAGTAGGCCTCGGACACGGCCCCGCCGTCGGCCAAAAGGTCGATGACGTGCCCGGCCACGCCCGCGTTCAGGACCATGCCCTGCCTGCGTTGCAATTCCTCCAGACCGTTTTCGAGCCTGAGCGCGATCTCGATGGCCGGGGCCAGGAAGTAGGCTCCGGCCAGGACGGCGCGGCTCTGGCGGTACTCGGCCCATTTGCCTTGCAGGCGGGCGTAGAAGGACTCGGTGCGCTCATCCACCAGCCCCTTGCCCTTGGCCAGGACGCAGTCCGCCACGGTGGTCTTCTTGATGGACGCGGAATCCGGGACCGCGTCGAACAGCTCCATGCCCAGGCAGTTGTCGAGGAAGTCGCGGAAATATTTGTTCAGGGGCAGGCCGGTCTCCCCGGCGTGGGCGGCCATGGCCTCCACGGACTGCCGGAAGGACGCGTACTCGCCGGTCAGCAGCTCGACGATGGCCTGCTGGTCGGTCAGCAGGTCGTCCGTCCGGGTTTCGAGGCAGCCGGTCAGCTCGCGCAGGCGGTCGCGGACCGTGTCCTGGACCCAGAAACCGTTGCGCCCCTCCTGGCGGATAAGGGTGCCTACCGCGCTGTCCAGGAGCCCCGCCGTGTCCTCGTCGGTTTCGCACAGGGCCAGGAAGTGGTCGAAGACCGCGTCGAACAGTTCGCGCTCGTCGAAGACGATCTCGAAGTCCGGGCGCACGCCGAACTCCAGGGCGAAGAGCCGGAGCAGGAGGACCAGCAGGGAGTCGATGGTCCGGATGTTCAGCCGGTGGTAGCGGCGCAGGATCGCGCCCACCGTGGTCCGGGCGGTCTCCGTGGAACAGGCCGGATTCTCCTCCAGGCCGAGCGCGCTCGCCTTGAGGCCGCCGACCACGCGCTCTTTCATCTCGGCGGCGGCCTTGTTGGTGAAGGTCACGGCCATGATCTCGGGCCAGGAGAACCCCCGGCCCGGCCGGTTGACGCAGACGAACGGACTGTCCTCGCCCGCCGCGTCCAGCAGGGCCAGGAAGCGGCGGGTCAGCTGGTACGTCTTGCCCGAACCCGCCGAGGCCTTGACCTGTCTCAGTTCGGACATCCGCTAGGCCTCGCTCTGTACGGTCTTGCGTCCGCGCGAGCCGGACAGCACGACCAGGAGCACGGCGACGATGATCAGGGAGGAGCCCGCGTAGCCGAGCAAGGAGAACTTTTCGCCGAAAATGGCGTAGGCCAGGATCGCGGCCACCATCGGTTCGAAGGTGGCGACCACCGAGGCGTGGGTGGCCTCCATGCGCTTGAGGCCCGCGTAGTAGACCGAGAACGCACCGTAGGAGGTGACCAGGGCCATGCCGATCATGAGCAGCCACGCCTCGGGCGACTTGTGCACGAAGTCGATGAAGGGCAGGAGCAGGAGCGCGCCGAAGGGCAGGGCGTAGACGAAGATGGTCGGCGTGGGATAGCGGTACAGGAATTTCTTCCCGAAGATGTAGTAGAGGGCGTAGGTGAAGCCCGAGACCAGCCCGGCGGCCAGGCCGAAGAGGTTCAGGTCGATGGTCGAGCCGCTCATCAGCTTGGGCCCCAGGCTGATGCAGGCCACGCCCAGGATGGTCATGGCCACGCAGACCGCCTTGACCAGGGTCATCTCCTCCTTGAGGACCAGCTTGGAGAGCAGGGCCACCCAGGCCGGGGCCGTGTACAGCAGCACGGCGGCCATGGCCATGCCCACGTCGCGGATGGCGATCTGGTAGGCCCCGTAGAACAGGGTCACGCAGATGACTCCGAAGCCGAGCAGGGCGGGCATATCCGAGCGGTGGGCCCGCAGCTGCCCGGCCACGGCGGCGTGGACCAGGAAGAACATCCAGCCGAAAACGGCCCGCCAGAACGCGATCTCCAGGGCGCTGACGCCCTCGGCCAGAACGAACTTGGTGAATACGCCGATGACGCCCCACATGACGGCTGCGGCGAGGACATAGAGGAATCCCGCCATGGCTACAGCTCGACCAGGGTGCCGACCCCGGCTTCGGCGGCGCGCTCGAAGACCAGGGCGGAGGCCATGACGTCGTGGGCGGCGATGCCCATGAGCACGGCCCCCCGGCGGCCTTCGCGAACGCCGCGCTTCTCGCCCGCGCAGACCTCGCACAGGTCGGCGTCGATGTCCCCGGGCCGGGGGTAGCCGCTCTGGAAATAGGTGCCCGCTTCCTGGGTCCGGGCGTACTGGTTGCGGTTGTCGCAGGTGAAGTGCGCGCCCCGGAATACGTCCTCGCCCACGCAGGCGTCGTAGTCCACGGCGATGACCAGGCAGTCGTCCTTGAGCCACTCCCGGCGCACGGTCCGGTCCGGCTCCTCGACCATGGGCGTGCAGGTGATCAGCACGTCCGCGTTCCGCACGGCGGTCCGGATGTCGGTGTGGAGGGAGAAGACCGCGTCCGGGAGCTTCGGGGCCATCTCGTCGATGAACCGCTGCACCGAGGCTTCGCGCAGGCCGCAGCAGCGGACCTCGCTCAGGGCGGGAAAGACGTCCCGCATGGCCAGGAGGTTGGCCCGGCCCTGCACGCCGGTGCCCACGACGGCCACGGAGGCGGTTTCGGGGTCGCCGAAGTGGCGGGCGTAGACACCGGAGGCCGCGCCCGTGCGCCAGGCCGTGACCCGTGCCGCGTCCATGACCGTCAGGGGCAGGCCGGTTTCGGGATCGTTCAGGAGCATGACGCCGGAGATGTAGGGCAGCCCCTTGGCCGGATTGGCCGGGTAGCCCGCGATGCATTTGACCCCGGCGCGGTCGATGTGCCCGCCGAGATAACAGGGCATGGCGTGGATGAAGCTGTCCTCGCGCGGGTGCACCCCGATCTTGGAGGGCATCTCGCCCAACCCCGCGCCCAGGGCCGCGAAACCGGTCTCCACCGCGTCCATGACCTCGGCCATGGTGATGCCGAGGCGGTCCATTTCCCCTGACGATATCCAGCGAACTTCCGAGCCCATTCCGCTTCCTTTGCGACGCAATCCGTTGAGTTGATACTTCGCGCAAGGATGCTTCAATTTCCCGGTCAACGCAACCGGAAACCCTTGCCGGGGAAGGTGGTTGCGCGTATGGTCGGCTCATGTTTTTCGAGGGGACGTTCAGCATCGACGCGTCCGGTGACGGCAGCCGCCTGGACCGGGCTCTCGAGGCGGCCATGCCCGGCTCGGGGCTGCGTCTGCGGCGTCGGCTGTGCGAGGAAGGGCGCGTATTGGTGGATGGCCGGGCCAGAAAGCCCGGGTACAAGGTCCGGACCGGACAATCGGTGGAAATAGGGGAAGTGCGGGCGATGACGACAGCGGATGAATTGGGCCTGAGAATCGTCAAGTGGGAGGATGGATTCGCCGCCGTGAACAAGCCCGGCCGCGTGCACTCGGCGGCCATTTCGGGCAAGGACGAACCCAGCGCCGAAGGCGTCCTGGCCGACCTGTTCCCTGGCAAGAATCCCGTACTGCTCAACCGGCTGGACTACCTCACTTCCGGGCTGCTGCTGGTGGCCCTGACCCCCGAGGCCCGCGAGGCGTACCTCAAGTACGAGGACGACGGGGCCATCAAGAAATTCTATCTGGCCCGCGTGCAGGGGCGGCTCGACGGCATCGTTTCCGTGCGCAGCCGGCTCGACACGGATGACCGCAAGAAGACCCGCGTGCTGGCCGAGGCGGACCCGGATTCCCGCCGCTGGACCGGGATCACGGCCCTGTCCCACGACAACGCGGCCGGAACCTCTCTGGTGCGCTGCCTGATCATGAAGGGCGCGCGCCACCAGATCCGGGCGCACCTCTCCTCCATCGGCCATCCTATCATCGGCGACCCCCTGTACGGCGAGGGCGAGAGCCCGCGCGGGCTGATGCTCCAGCACCAGCGCATCGAGATGCCCGGCTTCCAGGCCGAGGCCATCCCGCTCTTCTGATCCCGGCCGGGGGCCCCAGCTCAGGGGCTGATCCGGTAATAGTCGAAGATTTTCTTCAGTTCCCCCGAGGCCCGCATCTCCCTGATCTTTCGTTCGACCATGCCGCGCAGTTCCGCCCCCTCGGGGCAGCGGGGCGAGAAGGCTATGCGGTTGTAGAACATGGCCACCGGTTCCGGGTCCACCCGGACGAGGTCGGCCACGCCCTCGCGCTGCGTGATGTAGCGGAAGGCCAGGGAGCCCACCAGCATGGCGTCCACGCGGTCGTTGAGCATGCACTCGAGGTTGGAGCGCTGGGCCATGGTCGGGTTGTCGCAGGAGTTCATCCTGATGCGCGACGGGTCCCGTTCGTAGCGGTTCAGGTAGTCGTCCATCTCGGGATTACCGGTCCGGAACCCCTTGGGGATGGAGAAGCGGATGCCGTTCAGCGACTTGACCCCCTGGTATCGCCAGGAGCTGTCGGCGCGGGTGGCGAACTGGACCACGTTGATCATGTCCATGTTGCGCACGAAGATGAAGTCCTCGGCGTGGACCGTGCCCGCGTAGGTGATCGCGTCGAACTGGCCGTCCAGGGTGTCGCGGATGGCCCGGACATAGGGCATTTCATGGAAGATCAGGCGGTATTTCGTGCCCTCGAAGGTCCGCCGCAGGACCTCGTGCATGATCCCGTCGTGGGGCGCGTGGACCAGCTCGCAGGCCAGGGGGCAATAGGTGGACGTGGCCACATTGATGTCCGTCGCATACGCCTGGACGGGGAGCAGCAGGGCAAGCAGGATAAGACGGAGCAGGCATCTCATGACAGGTTCCTCCGACTATGTGTAGTCTATACCAAAAGTCGGAAAAGAGGAACGCATAAAAAAGGAAAGACCCGGCTTCCGTGGGGAGGCCGGGTCTGTTCGTCTCGCGGTGGGCCGCGTTATTTCTTCTTGTCGAGGGCTTCCTGGAGCTTGGCGCCGAGCAGGCCCATGGAGCCGGTGTCGGCCTTGCGCTTGGGGGCGAATTCCTTCCAGTCGCCGTCCTCGCGGGCGTCGCCGGTGGTCAGGGATATCTTGCGCTCCTTGGCCTTGATCTCGCCGATGACCACCTCGACCGTGTCGCCCGTGCGCAGCTTCTCGAAGGCGGCGGGCTTCTCGGAGCGGGCGATGACGGACTTGGGCAGCAGGCCGGTGATGCCGGGTTCCAACTGGATGAAGATGCCGAACTGTTCCTGCTTCTCGACCACGCCCTCGACCTTCTGGCCCGCCTGGTAGCGGTCGGCCACGCCGGACCACGGGTCGCCCTCGGCGTCCTTCATGGACAGGCTGATGCGCCGTTTCTCCATGTCGATGGACTTGATCTTGACCGAGACCACGTCGCCTTCCTTGACCATGTCCGAGGGCTTGTTCACGCGCTTGGTGTGGCTCATCTCGGACACGTGGACCAATCCGTCCACGCCCGGGGCGATCTCCACGAAGGCGCCGAAGTCGGCCAGCCGGACGACCTTGCCGGGGACGATGTCGCCCGCGGCGAAGGTGGCGGACAGGGTGTCCCAGGGGTTCTGGGCCAGCTCCTTCATGGACAGGGAAATCTTGAGGCGGCCCTTGTCGTCGTTCTCCAGCCGGGTGATCTTGGCCCGGACCTTCTGGCCCACGGAGACGGCCTCCTCGGGATGGCCCACGCGGCCGTAGCCGAGCTGGGAGATGTGCACCAGTCCTTCCAGGCCGGGCATGATCTCGACGAACGCGCCGAAGGCGGCCAGCCGGGTGATGGTGCCCTCGACCTCGTCGCCCACCTTGGTCTCGCTGACGAAGGACTGGGCGGACTCGGCGGCCTCGCGCTCCAGCAGGGCGCGGCGGGAGACCACGACGTTGCGGCCGTGGTTTTCCAGCTTGGTGATCAGAAATTCCAGGGTCTGTCCCACGTACTCCTCGGCGTTCTCCACGAAGCGGGCGTCGATCTGGCTCACGGGGCAAAACGCCCTGCGCTGCAGGAGGGTCACGTTGAAGCCGCCCTTGCAGGTGGACTCCACCTTGCCTTCCACGGGCAGGCCGCCGGACTTGGCCTCCTCGAGCATGGCCAGGCCGCCGATGCCGGAGATGGCGCGGGACAGCTTGATGCCGCCGGAGTCCTTGCCGACGACGTACAGCTCCACCTTGTCGCCTTCGGCCACGGTGCAGTTGCCGTCCTCGTCCAGCAGTTCCTCGCGTTCGACAATGCCGTCCAGCTTGGTGCCGGTGTCCACGAAGACCGTGTTCTCGCCGACCTGGATGACGGTGCCGGTCACCTTGTCGCCCACGGACAGGTCGTCACCGCCGCCCTCGCTGTACTGTTCGAACAGTTCGGCGAAGGACTCTTCGCCTTCTTCCACGCCATTACGCTCTTTGAATTCTTCGGACACGTTGTTTCTACCGTTTTGGTAAAAGGGTTAAGTCAGCAGGGCCTTGGCGAAATCCTTGCCGTCAAAGGGACGGAGATCTTCCATCTTCTCGCCGAGCCCCACGAAGGTTATCGGCAGTTTGTTCTGCAGGGTCACGGCGACCACCACGCCGCCCTTGGCCGTGCCGTCGAGCTTGGTCAGGATGATCTCATCCACGCCCACGGCCTGGTTGAACAGTTTGGTCTGGCTCAGCGCATTCTGGCCGGTGGTGGCGTCGATGACCAGGATGTTGCGGTGGGGCGCACCCTCGTGCTTCTTGCCCACCACGCGCTTGATCTTGGTCAGCTCCTCCATGAGGTTGGCCTTGGTGTGCAGCCGTCCCGCCGTGTCGAGGAGCAGCAGGTCGTACCCCTCGTTGATGGCCTTGTCCATGGCTTCATAGGCCACGGCGGCCGGGTCGGAGCCCTCGGACTTGGCGAAGAAGCCGGTCCCGAGGCGGTCGGCCCAGACGCGCAACTGGTCGATGGCCGCGGCCCGGAAGGTGTCGCCCGCGGCGATGAGCACCTTGCGGCCCTGCATCTGGGCGCGGTAGGCCAGCTTGGCGATGGTCGTGGTCTTGCCCACGCCGTTGACGCCGATCATCATCAGCACCTCGGGCGGGTTCACGGCCTCGATGCGCTTGGGAACCTTGAAGATGTCCTCCAGTTCCTCGCGCAGGATATCCTTGAAATCGTCGGGGTTGTCGGTCCCGGCCTTGCGGGCGCGGGCCTTCAGGTTGTCCATGAGCTGGTTCGCGGCCTCCATGCCCACGTCGGCCATGATCAGGATCTCCTCGAATTCCTCCCAGAAGTCGTCGTCCAGGGAGGAGTGGGAGGAGAGCAGGCCGTCGATGCGCTTGGTGATCTGCTCGCGGGTCTTGGAAATGCCTTCGGAGAGCTTGAGGAACAGCCGGTCGCGTTCGTCCTCCTCGTCCTCCAGGTCCAGGGCCAGGGCCAACCGGTACTGCAACTCGGACTTGAAGTCGGCCACGGCGTCGTAGCCCATGTCGTTCAGCCAGGCCTCGAACTTGGCGATGAAGTCCTTGGCCTCGGCGTCGGGTGCGCCCAGGGCCTTGAACAGGAAGGCCAGGCGGTCCCAAAGGGTCTGTCCCTTGCGGTCCACGCCCTGGACAATGATGTTCAGCCACTGGGAGAGCTTGGGTTCGGCCTGGCGCAGGGCCAGGGTCAGCCCGGCCTGCCAGTCCCCGGCCGGCGCGGGCGCGGCCACGTCGGCCGCCGGGGCCTCGGGGGCCGGTGCGGCTTCGGTGACTGCCGCAACCGCGGGCGCGGGTTCGGACCTGGCCGGTTCGTCGAGATCCAGCCCCTTTTCCCGCTTGTATTCGTCCAGGGCCTGCTGCGCCGCGTCTTCCGGGCGTGCCCAGGCTTTTTTCAGTTTGCTAAAAAATCCCATCAGGGCCTCTTATATTGATAACGTTGTCAGTTCGGGCGTAGTTAATAGCCTACCTCGGTGTAGGTGGCAATAGATGATGTTGTGTCCTACATGTTGCCATTATGCGTCCAAGCGGCTAAGAGCGAGAAAAAAATTCATCCAGAGGACGAATATATGAAACGAACCAAGATAATCGACGCGCTGAACGCACAGGCTCCCGTGCAGGATATCCGCATCATGGGCTGGGTCCGCTCCAAGCGCGACAGCAAGGGCTTTTCCTTCCTGGCCTTGAACGACGGCTCCTGCCTGGGCACCATCCAGGTGATCGTGGACCACACCCCGGAGATCGAGGCCGCCCTGAGCCGGATCGGGACGGGCGCGTCCGTGGCCGTCTCCGGCGAGCTGGTGGAATCCCCGGGCAAGGGCCAGAAGTGGGAGGTGCGCGGCAAGGCGCTGGAGGTCGTCGGCGAGGCCGACCAGGAGACCTTCCCCCTGCAGAAGAAACGCCACTCCGACGAGTTCCTGCGCTCCATCGCCCACCTGCGTCCCCGGACCAACAAGTTCGGGGCCATGTTCCGCATGCGCTCGCGCCTGGCCCAGGCCGTGCACCGGTTCTTTGCGGACAAGGGCTTTTTCTACGTCCACACACCGATCATCACCGGCTCCGATTGCGAAGGCGCGGGCGAGATGTTCCGCGTGACCTCGCTTGAGGCCGGAAGCCGCGAACCGGTTGAGAACGACTTCTTCGGCAAGCCGTCCAACCTGACCGTGTCCGGCCAGCTCTCGGTGGAGATGTTCGCCCTGTCGCTGGGCGACTGCTACACCTTCGGCCCGACCTTCCGGGCCGAGAACTCCAATACCCCGCGCCACGCGGCCGAGTTCTGGATGATCGAGCCCGAGATCTGCTTCGCCGACCTGGCGGACGACATGGACCTGGGCGAAGAGATGATCAAGTACCTGGTCGGGCACATGCTCGACAATTGCGCTGAGGACGTGGAGCTGTTCGCCCAGTGGGTGGACAAGTCCCTCATGTCCACGCTTGAGACCATCCTCAAGGAGCCCTTCGAGCGGCTGCCATACACCGAGGCCATCAATATATTGATGAAGACCAAGAAGCAGTTCGAGTTCCCGGTGGAGTGGGGCATGGACCTGCAGACCGAGCACGAGCGGTTCCTGTGCGAGGAGAAGTTCAAGAAGCCGGTCTACGTCTATGACTACCCCAAGGTCATCAAGCCATTCTACATGCGCATGAACGACGACGGCAAGACCGTGGCCGCCATGGATTGCCTCGTGCCTCGCATCGGCGAGATCATCGGCGGCAGCCAGCGCGAGGAGCGGCTGGACGTGCTCATGGCGCGCATGGACGAGATGGGCCTGAACAAGGAGGAGTACTGGTGGTACCTGGACTCCCGCCGGTTCGGCACCGCGCCCCACGCCGGGTTCGGCATGGGCTTCGAGCGCATGCTCATGCTCGTCACGGGCGTGCACAACATCCGCGACGTCATCCCGTTCCCCAGGACGCCCAAGAGCCTGGATTTTTAACCCCGATCCTGAAACGGGCCCGGCAGGAAGCTGCCGGGCCCGTTTGTCTATTCGAGGGATATGTAGATGTCGGTCAGCAGTTCTTCGGGCGGCGTAGATTGGGGGTCGTTGCGGTAGAGTTCGAAGCAGAGGTTGTCTCCCAGCCGTTCGCCGCTCTGCGGCAGCCAACCGCCCATGAGCTCGGCGTAGGTGCCTTCCAGATTCCCGTACGGCCCCTTGTGCGTGGTCACCGCGTATCGGCCGCCGCCCACGGTCTGGATGCCGACCTCGCCTTCGCCCTCAGCGTCCGCGCCCACGGTGACGCAGGCGTCGTAGCGGATCTTGTCGGGCGGTGTGACCTGCGGGTCGTCGTGGCCCACCCCGAGGAATTTGGCGTCCCCTCCGAGCTGTCCTCTGGGGCCCGCCCAGGCGCAGAGCCTTTTCCAGGCGTCCTCGCACTGGTTGTACGGTCCGGTCTTGCGGATGAATGCCACCCGCATGGCGTCCACGTTTTCTATTCTTACTTCCATTGTCGTCTCCTTCCGGTTTTCCAGACTAAATGTTGCGCGTGCTGCATCCGGTCTGTAGTGGATCAATCCCGGGAATCTGTCGTACATCGCGTCCCAATGCCGCTCCGGGTATTTCGACGGAGGACAGCCGAACATCTTCTTGAAGGCCCGGCTGAAGGATTCCACGGTCTCGTACCCCGCGTCGAAGGCGGCGCCGGTCACGGATTGGCGGCCGCCCGCCAGGCGCAGGGCGGCCCGTTCCAGACGGATGCGCCGGATGTGATCGGCCACGGTTTCGCCCAACATGCCCTTGAAGATGCGATGGAAATGGGTAGGCGAGAAGCAGGTCAGCGCCGCCAGTTCGTCCAGGGACAGGTTCTTGTCCAGGTGCGACTGGATGTGGAGCAGCACGGTGTTCATCCGTTCAAAGTACAGGTTCCTGGTGTTCTTCTTCATGGTTCCTCCGAATGCGATGAGGGCAGCATAGGGCAGGGGGACGCCTTTTGCTTGATCATTTCTAGCATTTTGCGGATTGCCTCCGGCCCCGGCTGGGCGCTGTCCGGCCCGCGAGAGGGTATTGGTTTCATATATAGAAGATGGGCGCGAGTGCCCCGAATCCGGCATGCCCGGGTATCCTGACCGTGTAATTTCTCCGTCTTGCTACCGTGGGCGTGGAAAAAAGGTCATAAGACTATCTTCATAAAATCACAACATTTTAGTATGTTAAGAAAACGATGAAATTAAGATCGCATTTTTTCGAAAAAACCGCTTGACCTCTGAGTGCGATTCACCTAGAACCTCTTTCGCCGCACGGGGAAGCCCTGTTGGAACGACCCGGCGGCTTGTTCTTTCTCAAGCATAATGAATGGTTGGCCGCTCCGGAAATTTGAAAAAAGTTTCAGAAAGTGGTTGACGGTTGGTCTAGAAAAATCTAGATTAAAATTTCCCGCAAAGCGCGGGGCGTTCTTTGAGAAGAAAGACGTTTCTGGTCTTTGACAATTAAATAGCGAGTTGAGCAACAAAGATCACGATAATCACAGCCCGTTTAATACGAGTTTAAGATTGAGTGATCACATTCTCCAAGTTTA